>NZ_JBHXNW010000067.1:0-51244 GCF_042717365.1 Streptomyces sp. NPDC058534 | reverse complement strand
CGCTGGCGCCGTTGATCACGCCGGGCTGGCCGGTGAAGTCGGACGCGGAGGCCACGAATCCGACGACCATCACCACCCGTGCGATGCGGTCGAGGGGGGGGCGCGCGGGCGAGAAACCGCCCCCCGCCGGGCGCGCCCCCCCGCCGCCACGCGTCGTACCGGCGGGCGTACGGGCGGTCGTAGCGGCAGCGGGGCGCACTTGACCTCAACCAAGGTCGAGGTCACAGGGTGGTGCGTGCACCCGACGACCACCGACCGACCAGTGGAGGCCGGCATGACCCGCCGTACCGACGCACACCCCGTACTCGACCGCCCCGACGTCCAGGCACCCCTCTTCAGCACGTGGCGGGTGGGCACCCCCGAGCGGCAGCGCCTCACCGTCGACGCCATCGCCCGGACCTGGGAGCGCCGCCCCTGGCCCGCCGAAGGCCTGCTCGGCTACCACGTCTACACCGGCCACGACGGCAGCACCCTGCTCCACCACTCCCAGTGGGCGAGCGAGCAGGCGTTCGAGGCCTTCGTGAGGACTCACCGCCAGGAGCGCGTCGACGAGATCGACACCGCCGTGCCGGGCATCGAGCGGGTCGGCCTCGGCCGGTACCGGCGCTACCGCAGCGGCACCCGCGAGCACGGGACCGCGCCCGTCCCCGGGTGCGTCGTGATCGTCGACATCGAGTTCGAGAGCCCCGACCCCGACCGGCAGCGCGCCTGGGTCGACGCCGTCTTCGAGGCACTGGAGAGCGAGCCGGAGCAGCACCCCGGCGGCATCTCCGCCCACTTCCACCTCAGCACCGACGGCACCCGCGTCCTCAACTACGCGGAGTGGGAGAGCGCCCAGGCCCACATCGACGCCCTCGCCGCACCCGGCGAGGGGATCGGCTCGGCGACGGCCCCATGGCGGCGGGTCCAGAACTGGCCGGGCCTGAAGAGCAGTACGGTCACCCGCTACGACCACGCCCTCGGCCTCGTACCCCGCTGAACCCGCCCCCACCGCGCTCAGGTCACGGACGGAACCGCAGCACCTGCGGGTCGTGGTCGCTGACCTGGTCGTGGAACTCGGCGTTCACGTGCACGCTGTCGTACGACAGCCGCCCGCCCCACCGGATCGACGGGCTGACCAGGATCTGGTCGAGGACCTGGCTGTTGCCCTGGTAGACGTACGAGTAACGCTCGCTCCGCGGCAGCGACTTGACCGCCGACCACAGGGCGCCGCCGTCCTCCAGGATGCGCGTGGTCTTCGAGAACTCGAAGTCGTTGATGTCGCCCAGCGCGACGACGTCGGCGTTCCGCTGCGCGGAGAGGATGTCCTTGACGAAGGTGTTCACGGCCTTCGCCTGGAGGTGGCGCTGCGTCTCCGAGCCGCGCGAGGGCGGCTGGTACTGCGCCGTCAGACCCTGGTCGCCGCCCTTGGAGTTGAAGTGGTTGGCGATGACGAAGACCGTCCGGCCGTGGAAGACGAACTCGCCGGCCAGCGGCTTGCGGCTGTTCTCCCAGGCCGGGTTCGCCGGGTCGACACGCCCCGGGGAGTGGGTCAGCTCCGCCTCGCCGCGCACCCTCCGCACGCCCGTCGCGGTGGTCGCGTCGCCGCCCGCGCGGTCCGTGAAGGAGACCCGCTCGGGGTTGAACAGGAAGGCCTGGCGGATGTTGCCGCCGGGCTGGCCGCCGTCCGCCTTGTCGACGGGGTCGATGCCCCGCCACTCGTAGCGCGGGCCGCCGGCCGCGACGATCGCGTCGATCAGCCTGCCGACCGTCGCGTCGGCGGCCACCGTGCCGTCGTCCGTGGCGCCGTTGTTGTCCTGGATCTCCTCCAGGGACAGGATGTCGGGCGACTTCAGGTTGTGCACGATCGCGTCGGCGTGCGCGGCGAAGGTGTCGTCCGACGGGTCGAGGTTCTCGACGTTGTACGTCGCCACCGCCAGCTCACGGGAGCTGTGCCGACGCGTCGACTCGCGCTCCAGGCCGCCGCTCTCCAGGGCGCCGATCTCGCTGGCCACCAGCGTGTAGCCGCCGTACTGGTTGTAGTCGAGCGGCCCCGCGGTGGTGCCGGCGAGGGTGTCGCCCACGTTGGCGTCGGGGAAGTCGGACGGCTTGCCGAGCGACTGGATCTGGAGCCGGCCGGTGTTCTGGGCGTCGTAGGAGCCGTAGAGGGTGCCGCCGCGGCGGTTCCGGTTCTCCCAGGGCTTCACCGTGACCCACAGCTCGGTGTACGGGTCGGAGGCGCCGACCACCCGGGCGTCGGCGACCCGGACGGTCATGCCCTCCAGCGACTCGTAGTGGTCCAGGGCGTACCGCGCGGGCCGCAGCCGCAGGCCGTTGACGGACCCGTTCGCCGCCGTGTCGCCCTCGGGCGCGTACGCGCGCGGCACGGAGCGGGCGGAGACGGTCGTCGCCGCCGGGAGCGCGTTGCCGCCGGAGACGACGGTGACCGTCGGGCGGGTGATCTCCGTCAGCGACTGGTTGCCAGAGGACGTACCGCCCGGGACGTACTCCGAGACCGTGCCGGAGACGGTGACCGCGTCACCGACGGCGACCGACGGGGCCGCGTTCGTGAAGACGAAGACGCCCTCGCTGGTGGCCGGGTCGGCGTCGGGCCGCGGGTCCTGGATCCAGAAACCCTTGGAGGAGCCGTAGCCGCGGACGCCGGTGACGATTCCGGCCACGTCCGTGACCTGCTTGCCCGCGTACGGCGACAGACGGGTGCTGCCCTGGATGTCGTGGACCCGCACCGGGCCTTCGGATGCGGAGCCGGCCTGCGCGGGCGCGGTGAGGACGACGGTGGACGCCGCCGAGCACACTGCGGCGACGGTGAGCGCGGCGAGGCGCGTGGAGGACTTGCTGGCCAACGGGATCCCTCCGGGGACGTGACGTGGCGCCGGGACGAGGGTGGACGGCGAGGGGCCACAGGGCGCACGGACCCGCGTGAAACACGTGTCCCCCCGCTCTTCCCCCGCTTTCTACGCGCGTCAATCTCGTGCCTGCTCACGCGCGTTGTCAAGGTTTCGGCCATGTACGCCACCCGACGGGGAGATGAACCGGGCGGCATGGGTGGAAACCCGTCTAGGCTGAGTCGTTGAGCCGTACGGCATCCGGATTCGGCCGTACGGCGGTCAAGGCGCGCGAGGAGAAACAGCCGATGTCAGACAGCTCCACCCTGCCGCCCGCACGGCTGCGCCCCGAAGCGGAGCTGGCCCGCGAGGCACTGTCCACGCCGGTCCTCGCCCGGGCCGCGCGGCTGGCCCGCTGGGCCGGGGCGGACACCCGCGTCGACGCCGGGGGCGGACTCGTCGAGGAACAGCTGCCGGCCGCCGCCGAGCAGCTCGGACTGACCGGCGACGACGCCGCGGCGTACGCGAGCGAGGCCTGGCGGATCGCCGTCGACACCGGGCTCGTCGAGATCACCGACGAGGAGGCGGGCACCGTCGCCGCGGGCGAGGACCTCGCCCTGCTGACCGGCGGCTCGCCGCAGGACGTGCTCGGTCTGTGGGTCACCGCCCTGGAGGCCGTCCTCGCCGACGCGAGCGTCCCCGACCTCGACGACCTGGTCGACGCCATGGCCGAGGGCGGCGAGGTGGACCTGTCCTCCCTCGACTGGGACCCGGAGGCCGAGGCCGAGTTCCTCGACGGCGTGCTCGGCAACCTCTACCTGCTCACCGTCGGCGAGGACGGCCCCGGCGAGGCCCCGGTGCCGCTGCCCGCGCTGGCCGCCTCCGTGATCGTGCCCAGCGACATGGGCGAGCCCAGCAACGAGGTACTCGAGCAGGTGTCGGACGCGATGATGCGCCTGGACGACCAGTTCAGGCTGCTGGAACCGGTCGGGCTCGTCGAGTACCAGCCGGTCGACGAGGCCCTGATGGCCGACGCCGACGAGGAGCCCGCGGCACCCGTCGACGAGACCGACGTCGCCCGTTACGGCATGGTGCGGCTCACCCCGCTCGGACTGTACGGACTGCGCGCCCGGCTGCTGGACGCCGGCTTCGACGCACCCGCCGTCGGGGACCTGGCCGACAAGGGCGCCGACGCGCTCCTCGACGGCACCGCGCCCTTCCCGCCGGCCGCCGCGCACGCCGAGACCGAGCTGTGGCTGGCCGGCCGCGGCCCGCTCACCGCGGCCCGCGAACTGCTGGCGGCCGCCCGCGGCACGGACACCGGAGCACCCCTGCGCCGGCTGCGCTGCCAGCAGGCCCTCTCGCTCGTCGGCGCCGAGGCCGAGCCCGCGCTGCGCGAGGTCCTCGACGACGCCGAGCTGGGCGGCCTCGCCCGGGTGTGGCTCACCGAGCACGGCGCGCGGGACGTGCCGGCCCCGCCGCAGGAGATGGTCTTCTGGCTGACCATCGACACCCTCGCCGCACAGCTCGCGGCCGAGGGCAACTCCGAGGAACTGCGGGCCCTGGTGGAGGGCCTGGCCCGGCAGCACAGCGGGTTCTTCGACACGGTCTGGCGGGTCGAGCACCCGGCCACACCGGACGTCCTGGAGGCGATGGGGCGGCTGCACCCCGACAAGAAGATCGCCAAGGAGGCCCGCAAGGCGGCGTTCAAGGCGCGGTCGCAGCAGGGCGGCTGAGCGGCACGGGTGAGCGTGCGGGGAGAGAGCGCGGGGAGAGGGTGCGGGGAGAGGTCTCCGCCAGTTCAACTCCCGTTCAGTGACGGGCGGGATCCGTGTTCAGGCACGGGCGGAACCGTGACGCCGGACCGAGGTCCGCCACCCTCCACGGCACGCCCACCGTCACAGGAGACACCATGTCGCTCACCCGCAGGGACTTCGCCAGTCGATCCGCGCTCACCGGCGCCGGAGTGGCACTGGCGGGCAGCGTCGGCGCCCTCGCCACCGCCCCGAACGCCCTCGCGTCCACGGACACCGAGAGCGCGGGGGACGAGCACGGCAGAGGTCACGGGCACGACCACGAGCACCGCGGCGTCGGCTACGGGCCGCTGATCCCCGACCCCGACGGCATCCTCGCGCTGCCGGCCGGCTTCCGCTACGAGATCATCACCTACTCCGGGCGGACCAGGCTGGAGTCCGGCGAGTACACCCCGTCCAACCACGACGGCACCGCCGCCTTCGACGGCCCGCGCGGCACCACGCTCCTCGTCAACAACCACGAACTCGGCGGCCACCGCGACGACTGGCCGCACCCCGTCCCGCTCACCGAGGGCCTCGTCTACGACCCGGCCGCCGCCGGCGGCTGCACCGTCGTCGAGGTCCGGCGCGGCGGCCACGTCGCCGAATGGGTCGGCATCGCCGGAACCGCCACCAACTGCGCCGGCGGCAGCACCCCCTGGGGCACCTGGCTGACCTGCGAGGAGACCGAGGACAAGGCCGGCTCCAACGGCATGACCAAGGACCACGGCTACGTCTTCGAGGTCGACCCGGAGGACCGGCGCGCCAACCGCGACCCCAAGCCGATCAAGGCACTCGGCCGCTACGCCCACGAGGCCGTCGTCATCGACCCCAAGCGCGGCCACGCCTACCTCACCGAGGACGCCTCCGGCCCCAACGGCCTGCTCTACCGCTGGACCCCGCCGGAGCACTTCCGGCACGGCCGCGGCCGGCTGCGCGCCCTCGCCGACGACGCCGGGGTCCTCCAGGCCTTCAAGTGCTTCGACTCCGGCGGCAAGTTCGTCGACGACCTCTCCCGGGCGACGAAGACCGGCACGGTCTACGGCGTCGACTGGGTCGACGTCCCCGACCGCGACGCGCGGACCACGCCGGTGCGCAAGCAGTCCGCCGCCGGGGAGGTCACCCGCGCCCGCAAGCTGGAGGGCATGTGGTGGGCCGACGGTGGCACCTACATCGTCTCCTCCTACGCCCGTGACGAGAGCCCGGGCCGCCCGCACGACGGCCAGGTCTGGTTCTACGACCCGGGGCGCCGCACCCTGACGCTCAAGGTCCTCCTCGGCGTCAACACCGACCCGTCCGCCGACGGCGCATACGACGGCCCCGACAACATCACCGTCTCCCCGTACGGCGGTCTGGTCATCGCCGAGGACGGCGAGGGCGTCCAGCACCTCTTCGGCGCGACCGACAGCGGACGCGCCTACCCCATCGCCCGCAACGAACTGAACATCGGCGACGAGACCGACCCGTCGTACAGCGAGTTCACCGGCGTCACCTTCTCCCCCGACGGCCACACCCTGTACGCCAACATCCAGACGCCCGGCATCATGCTGGCGATCACGGGGCCTTGGAAGCGGCAGCGGCGTTAGAACAAGGGGCCACACGTACGGGGTCTTGCCGAGGGAACCCCGGTCCGGCTTCCGGATGGCAAGCGACAGGGAACCATCGATGGGCGGTGCGGAGTCGTGGGGGTTCCCGCCGCCCGCTCCTCTCGAAGGGACCCCAGCCACGCGGTAGGGTGCGGCGACGAACCTCTGTGTGCGGGGAGTAGTGGGATGGCGCAGGTCAGGCCCATGCGTGCGGATGCCCGGCGTAATCGGGAGCGGTTGCTGGAGGTGGCGGCGGCGGCCTTCGCCGAGCGTGGTGAGGGCGCCTCCCTGGATGACATCGCGCGGCGTGCCGGGGTCGGTGTCGGCACCCTGTACCGGCACTTCCCCACGCGGCAGGCGTTGCTGGAGGCCGCCTATCTCGACCGGATCGAGGCGATCGCGGCGCGGGCGGACCTGATCGCCGCCGAGCGGGCGCCGGGCGAGGCGTTGCTGGAATGGCTGAACGAACTCGGCGTCGGGATGATCCAGGTCCGCGGGATGAAGGCGTTGCTCGGCACGGCCGTGGACACGGCGTGCGGTGAGTGCGTGCGGGGCGCGGCGGACCGGCTGGTGCGCGCGGCGCAGGAGGCGGGGACGCTGCGGCCGGACGTCGAGCCGGTCGAGGTGCTGCGGCTGGCGCACGGTGTGGCGACGGCGGCCGAGTCCGCGGCGGGGGAGGGCGGCGGCACGGCCGTCCGGCGGTATCTGTCGCTGTTGGTGGAAGGGCTGATGCCGCGGTAGGGAGCGCCCGGCAGGTGGGCGCCCCCTTGCCGTGCGGGCTGCTACAGCGCCTGGCCGGCCGGCTTCACCATGCCGCGGACCGTGCGGGACTTGACGAAGTCGCCGATGGCGGTCATCTCCCACTCGCCGGAGTACTGGCGGATCAGCTTCGCCATCATCACGCCGGTCTGCGGTTCGGCGCTGGTGAGGTCGAAGCGGACCAGTTCCTCGCCGCTCGCGGCGTCGATGAGGCGGCAGTAGGCCTTGGCGACCTCCGTGAACTTCTGGCCCGAGAACGAGTTCACCGTGAAGACCAGGCCGCTGACCTCCTGCGGGAGCCGGCCGAGGTCGACGACGATCACCTCGTCGTCGCCGCCGCCCTCGCCGGTGAGGTTGTCGCCGGAGTGCTTGATCGCGCCGTTCACGATCGAGAGCTTGCCGAAGTAGCAGCTGTCGATGTGGTTGCGCTGGGGGCCGTAGGCGATGACCGACGCGTCCAGGTCGATGTCCTTGCCGCGGTACGCCGGCTCCCAGCCGAGGCCCATTTTGACCTGGGAGAGCACCGGCTGGCCGCCCTTGACGAGGGACACGGTCTGGTTCTTCTGGAGGCTGACCCGGCCCTTGTCCAGGTTGATCTTGCCGGCGCCCGGGGCGGGCGGCGCGGGCGGTGCCGGCGGTGCCGCGGGCGGAGCGGCGGGCATCGTGGGCGCGGCGGCGGGCGGGGGCGGTGGGGTGGCCGCCTGGGGCTGGGCCGGGGGAGCGGCCGGGGCCGGCTCCTCCACGGTGACGCCGAAGTCGGTGGCGATGCCGGCCAGGCCGTTGGAGTAGCCCTGGCCGACCGCGCGGGCCTTCCAGGCGCCGTTGCGCAGGTAGACCTCCACGATCACCAGTGCGGTCTCGGCGCCGAGCTGCGGGGGCGTGAAGGTGGCGAGGACGGAGTTGTCGTCGCCGTTGCGGATGGTGGCGGTCGGTTCGATGCCCTGGAAGGTCTGGCCCGCGGCGTCCGGGCTCGCGGTGACGACGATCTTCTCGACGCCCGGCGGGACGGCGGAGGTGTCGACCACGATCGCGTCCGGGGCTGAGCCGCCGCCGGAGCGGTAGGTCACGCCCTGGCCGGTGGGCTGGTTGTAGAAGATGAAGTCGTCGTCGGAGCGCACCTTGCCGTCGGCGGTGAGCAGCAGGCCCGATACGTCGAGCCGCACGGGAGCGGCGACGTCCACCGTCACGCGGGCGGCGGAGAGGGGGATGTTCGAGCCGGGGGTCATAGCTGTCATGCCGGGTGAACGAGCGAGCCCGTTTTACCGTTCCCTTACCCGGCGGCCAATCGGGTCAGCGGCGGTTACGGGGGTGGTGGCGGGGTGGCGTGGCCCATCGGGCTTTCGCCCCCGCCGCCCCGACAAGAATGTCTACGGCACGACCACGATCTTCCGTCCCACCCCAGCCGCGAACTGCTCCAGCGCCTGCGGGTAGCGGTCGAGCTCGATGCGGTCGCTGATGAAGACGTCGGGGTCCAGGACGCCGTTCGCGAAGAGTTCGGCGGCGCGCTCGTAGCTGTGCAGGACGGCCATCGAGCCGGTGATGGTGATCTCCTGGTTGTAGACGCGGTACGGGTCGATCTGCACGCGGGTCGCGTAGTCGGCGACGCCGAACTGGAGGAAGGTGCCCGCCTTGGCGACCCGGTCCAGGCCGTCCTGGATCGCCGCCGCGTTGCCGGTGGCGTCGATGACGAGGTCCCAGCCCTGGGGGCGGTCCAGCTCGTCCGGGGTGGCGGCCGACGCCGTGACGCCGAGGCCGCGGGCCGTCTCCAGGCGCGCCGGGTTGAGGTCGACCATGTCGACGCTGGCCGCGCCGGTCCGCTTGGCCAGCTCCAGCATCATCAGGCCCATCGTGCCGGAGCCGTAGATCAGGACGTGGGCGCCGAGGCGGGACTGGAGGACGTCGTAGCCGCGGACCGCGCAGGAGAGCGGTTCGATCAGGGCCGCGTCCTGGGTGCGGACGTGCTCGGGGAGCTTCACGCAGTTCGCCACGGGGGCCACCGCGTACTTCGCCGCGCCGCCCGCCGTCGTGACGCCGATGGCCGCCCAGCGTTCGCAGAGGTTGTTGTGGCCGTTGCGGCAGTAGCGGCACTCGTAGCAGTAGAGGGAGGGGTCGACCGCCACCTGGTCGCCGACGGACACCTCCGTGACCTGGGCGCCCACGCCGACCACCTCGCCGGCGAACTCGTGGCCCGGCACGATGGGGAGCTTGGGCGCGAACTCGCCCTGGAGGATGTGCAGGTCGGTGCCGCACAGGCCGCAGGCGGCGACCTCGACGACGACGTCGCGGGGACCTGGCGTCGGGTCGGAGACCTCGGTGACGACGGCGCGGCCCACGGACTCGATGACGGCGGCCTTCATTTCACGGCTCCCAACGACAGGCCCTGGACCAGCTTGTCCTGGGCGGCGAACCCCGCGGCGAGCACCGGCAGGGAGATGACGAGCGACGCGGCGCACACCTTGGCCAGGAAGAGGCCCTGGCTGGTGATGAAGCCGGTCAGGAAGACGGGTGCGGTCTCGGCGACCACGCCCGTCAGCACCCGGGCGAAGAGCAGTTCGTTCCAGCTGAAGATGAAGCAGATGAGGGAGGTGGCGGCGATGCCCGGCAGGGCGATCGGGGCGACCACGCGGACCAGGATCGTGGGCAGCTTCGCGCCGTCCACCCGGGCCGCCTCGATGATCGCGACCGGGACCTCGGCGAGGAAGGACTGCATCATCCAGACCGCGATCGGCAGGTTCATCGACGTGTAGAGGATGACCAGCAGCCAGATGTTGTCCAGCATGCCGGTGTTCTTGGCGAACAGGTAGATCGGCAGCAGGCCCGCCACCACCGGCAGCATCTTGGTGGACAGGAAGAAGAACAGGACGTCCGTCCACTTCTTCACCGGGCGGATGGAGAGGGCGTAGGCGGCGGGCAGGGCCAGGACCAGGACGAAGAGGGTCGAGGCGACCGACGCCACCGCCGAGTTGATCAGCGCGGGCCAGGGGCTGGCGCCGCCGCCGGCGCCGAAGAACTCGCGGTAGCCGTCCAGCGTGAGCGACGCGGCGAAGGACGGCGGGTTGGTGGCCGCGTCCGCCTCCGAGTGGAAGGAGGTCAGCGCCATCCACGCGATGGGCAGGAAGAAGACGATGCCGGCCAGCCAGGCCACCAGGCCCAGTCCGGCACCGGCCTTGCGGCGGGTCCGGGCCGGCTTGGCGGTGGTGGTGGCGGGACGTACGGCGGTGGCGCTCATGCGCGGCCGGCCTCCTCGCGGAACAGGGACGACACCACGCGCAGCGCGAAGGTGGCGATGATGATCGAGCCGATGACGACCAGGACGCCCGCGGCCGAGGCGAGGCCGTTCTCGTGGGCCTGGTAGAAGCTCTGGTAGACGGTGTAGGGCAGGTTGGCCGTGCCCAGGCCGCCGGACGTGATGGTGAAGACCGCGTCGAAGTTCTGGACGATGTAGATCGAGCCGAGCAGGGCGCCCAGTTCCAGGTAGCGGCGCAGGTGGGGGAGGGTGAGGTGGACGAAGATCTGCCAGTCGCCCGCGCCGTCCACCCGGGCGGCCTCGATCTGCTGCTGGTCGCGGCTCTGCAGGCCGGCCAGCAGGATGAGCATCATGAACGGCGTCCACTGCCACACCAGTGACAGCTCGACGGCGAGCAGCGGGGTGGTGGAGATCCAGTCCGGCTGCGGACCGCCCACGTAGTGCAGCAGCCCGTTGAGCAGGCCGTACTCGGGGTTGTAGAGGACGTGCTTCCAGAGCAGGGCGGCCGCCACCGGGACCACCAGGAACGGGGCGATCAGCAGGGTGCGGACCACGCCCCGGCCCTTGAACCTCCGGTCCAGCAACAGGGCGAGGGCCAGGCCGAGGACGAGGCTGGCCAGGACCACCGCCACCGTCAGCAGGATCGTCGTCCACACCGACTGGCGCAGGTCCGCGTCGCCGAGGACGTCGCCGTAGTTGGCGAAGCCGGTGAAGTGCCGGGCGTCCGGGTAGAGCGAGTTCCAGTCGAAGAAGGAGATCACCAGGGTCGCCACGAAGGGCAGCTGGGTGACCGCGATCATGAAGATCAGGGCGGGGAGGAGCGGGGCGCGGGTGGCCCAGGCGCGCAGCCGGGAGGACGGCGGGTGGACGGTGGGGCGGGTCTGGTCGGGGGCGGCCGAGGGGGCCGTTGTCGTGGCGGTCATCGTCCCTCGTACTCCTCGGAGATCTTCTCGGCGAGCTGCTGGGACTTCTTCAGGGCCTCGTCGACGGACTGGCGTCCGGCGATGGCCGCGCTGATCTCCTGGGAGACCTTGGTGCCGAGGTCGGTGAACTCGGGGATGCCGACGAACTGGATGCCGGGCGCGGGCCGCGGCTGGACGCCGGGGTCGTTCGGCTTCGCGCCCTCGATGGCCTCCTTGGTCATCTCCTGGAAGGCGGCGGCCTCCTGGACGTAGGCCGGGTTCTCGTACGTCGAGGCGCGCTTGCCGGCCGGGACGTTGGACCAGCCGATCTCCTTGCCGACGAGCTGCTCGTACTCCTTGCTGGACGCCCAGGAGACGAACTTCCAGGCCTTGTCGGCGTTGCGGGAGGCCTTCTGGATGCCCCAGGCCCAGGTGTAGAGCCAGCCGGAGCTGTCCGTCTTCTCGACCGGGGCCGGTGCGTAGCCGACCTTGCCCTTGACCGGCGACTTGGCGGCGTCCAGGGACCCGGCCGCGGAGGTGGCGTCGTACCACATGGCGACCTTGCCCTGGGTCATGTTGTTGAGGCACTCCGCGAATCCGGACTGGGCGGCGCCGGACTGGCCGTGTTCGCGGACGAGGTCGACGTAGAACTTCGTCGCCTTCTCCCACTCGGGCGAGTCGAGGCGGGCCTGCCAGTCCTTGTCGAACCAGGTGCCGCCGAAGGTGTTCACGACCGTCGTCAGGGGGGCCATCAGCTCGCCCCAGCCGGGCAGTCCGCGCAGGCAGATGCCCTTCATGCCGGGTTCGGCGCCGTCGAGTCGCGCGGCGAGGCCGGCGATCTCGGTCCAGGTGGGGTGCTCGGGCATCTTCAGGCCCTCTTTGGCGAACACGTCCTTGCGGTACATCAGGAAGGACGACTCGCCGTAGAAGGGCTGGCCGTAGAGCTTGCCGTCGTCGCCGGTGAGGGACTCGCGCATCGGGCCGAGGATGTCCTTCTCGTCGTACGCCGGGTCCTTGGCGACGTAGGGGTCCATCGGCCGCAGCCACTCGTTGCGGGCGTAGATCGGTATCTCGTAGTTGGAGAGGGTGGCGACGTCGTACTGGCCGGCCTGGTTGGCGAAGTCCTGGCTGATCTTGTCGCGGACGTCGTTCTCCGGCAGCACGGTGAAGTTCACCTTGATGCCGGTCTCCTCGGTGAAGTGGTCGGCGGTGAGTTTCTGCAGCTCGACCATCTGCGGGTTGTTGACCATCAGGACGTTGATGGCGTTGCCGCCGGATCCGGCGCCGCCCGCCCCGACCCAGCAGCCGGTGAGCAGCGGGGCGAGCAGCGTCCCTGCGGCGACCACGGCGAGCGTGGCTCGCGGCCTCCGTCGGCTCTGGGTTCGCATGGATCGCTCCTGAACATATGGGGAGGTATGGGGCATTGAAGGGTGTGGGTGTGCCGTGCGGGTGTGCCGTGCGGGGAGTGAGTCGGGTGTCAGACGCGGATGACCTGCGGTCCGAGCAGGGAGTAGCGGTGGGCCTCGGCGGTGGGCAGCAGCGTGCTGGTGACGATCGCCTCCAGGGCGCCGACCTCCGCGAACCGGCAGAAGCTCACCGCTCCGAACTTGGTGTGCGCGCCGGCGAACACGGTGCGGCGGGCGGCCCGGATGGCCTGCGCCTTGACCTCGCTGACCGCGGGGTCGGGGGTGGTGAGGCCGTGCTCCCGGGAGATGCCGTTGGCGCCGATGTACGCCAGGTCGATGACGAAGCCGGCCAGCATCTTCGTCGTCCAGTGGTCGACGGTGGCCAGGGTGCCCGGACGGACCCGGCCGCCGAGCAGCAGGACGGAGGTGTCGTCGGCCTCGGCGAGCGCGCCGGCGACCGGCAGGGACGCGGTGACCACGGTCAGCGGCCGGTTGCGGGGCAGGGCCTCGGCGATCAGCTGGGGGGTGAAGCCCTCGTCCACGAAGACGGTCTCCGCGTCGCCGAGCAGCTCGGCGGCGGCGGAGGCGATCCGGCGCTTCTCGGGCACGTGGCTGGTGGCGCGGAAGGCGAGCGTGGTCTCGAACCCGGCGCTCTCCACCGGGTAGGCGCCGCCGTGGGTGCGGCGGACCAGGCCGTGGTCCTCCAGCGCGCGCAGATCCCGTCGTACGGTCTCCTTGGCGACGCCCAGCTCGGTGGCGAGCGCGGTGACGTCTACCGAACCGGTGGCGCGGGCGACCCGCACGATCTCGCGCTGGCGTTCTTCCGCCGTCCTCGTGCCCATGCCGAACACCTGCCTCACCGCCTCGTCGCCGTACCGCTGCCCGTTCGGGCCCGTGGAGGAAGTTCTACAGCGGTCGGGTGGCACTGACCAGGTCTGTTGCGGACCCGATACTGCCCGGGTGCGCCCGTTTCCGGCGTCGGCTGCCCGTCTCGGACCTGGGGCGCAGCGCGGGGCGGGGTGAGAACGGGCAGTGCGGATGCCCGCATGCGGAAGCGGACGGGCCCGTTCGGTGCCCGTCCGCTTCTCGTGGGGTCGTGTTCCGGTCAGTACGGCCAGATCGGGGGGTCGGTCACGAAGTGGCCGCCCAGGTACGCGTGCGCCGGGTTGTCCGGGTCCAGCCCGCCCTGCTCGGCGAGGAGCTTGTCGGCGTACGGCTCGGAGTCGTCCCGCGGCTCGTAGCCGAGCGCCCTCGCGGAGGTGAGGTCCCACCACAGGCGAGTGTTGGCCGAGGAGCCGTGGACGACGGTGTGCCCCACGTTCTCGGCGGTGAGGGCGGCGTGGAAGAGGCGGGCGCCGTCCGCGGGGCTCATCCACACCGAGAGCATGCGCACGCTGGTCGGCTCGGGGAAGCAGGAGCCGATGCGGACGGAGACGGTCTCGATGCCGTGCTTGTCCCAGTAGAGCTGGGCCAGGTCCTCGCCGAAGCACTTGGACAGGCCGTAGAAGGTGTCCGGGCGGCGCGGCGTCTCGATCGGGATGAGGGGGTCGTCGCCCCGGGGGCGGGGGGTGTAGCCGACGGCGTGGTTGGAGGAGGCGAAGACGACGCGGCGGACACCTTCCTCGCGGGCGGCCTCGTACAGGTTGTACGTGCCCTCGATGTTCGCCCTGAGGATCTTCTCGAAGGGGGCTTCCAGGGAGATGCCCGCCAGGTGGATGATCGCGTCGACGCCGCGGACCGCCTCGCGCAGCGCGTCCCGGTCGGCGAGGTCCGCGACGATCGCGTCCGGCTCGCCCTCGACCGGGCGCAGGTCGAGCGGGCGCAGTGCGTAGCCGTGGGCGGGGAGCAGGTCCCGCATCAGGGTGCCGAGGCCGCCGGCGGCGCCGGTGAGCAGGACGGTGCGGGGAGCGGGCATCCTCGGTTCTCCTGGGTCTGCTGCTAGGTCTGCTGCTGGGTCTGCTGCTGGGTCTGCTGCGGTGGCAGCCGTGCGGGTGAGTGCCTGTCGTTCATATGCGTGGACACGCTAAGGAATGGGTGGTGACCCGTCAAGAGGGCGCCTGCTTGACGGTGTACACAGGGCGGCTTAGCGTGGTCGCGTTCAGAAATATAGACGTGAATCATGAGTATGACGCTCATGGATATGGAATGGGGAGCGCCCGTGACCTCAGCCCCTCTCGCCGACCGGATCACCGCCCCCAGCGGGCCGCTGTTCTTCCCCGTCACGGCGTTCGGCCCCGACGGCGGCCTCGACCTGGACGCCTACCGCACCCACGTGCGCCAGGGGGTCGCGGCCGGGGCCGCCGCCGTGTTCGCCTGCTGCGGCACCGGCGAGTTCCACGCCCTCACACCCGAGGAGTTCGAGGTCTGCGTCCGCGCGGCGGTCGAGGAGACGGCGGGACGGGTGCCCGTGGTGGCGGGCGCGGGCTACGGCACCGCCCTCGCCGTGCGCCACGCCCGCCTCGCCGAGGCGGCCGGCGCCGACGGACTGCTCGCCATGCCGCCCTACCTGGTGCTCGCCGGCCAGGAGGGGCTGGTGCGGCACTACCGGGAGGTGGCCGCCGCGACCTCCCTGCCCGTGATCGTCTACCAGCGGGACAACGCCGTCTTCACCCCGGAGAGCGTGGTCGAACTGGCTCGCACGGACGGGATCGTCGGCCTCAAGGACGGGCTCGGCGACCTCGACCTCGTGCAGCGCATCATCAGCGCCGTGCGGACCGCGCTGCCCGGCGACGACTTCCTGTACTTCAACGGGCTGCCGACCGCCGAGCAGACCCAGCTCGCCTACCGCGCGCTCGGCGTCACCCTGTACTCCTCCGCCGCGTTCTGCTTCGCGCCCGAGATCGCCCTCGCCTTCCACCGGGCGCTGCGCACCGGCGACGACGCCCTCGTGCACCGCCTGCTCGACGGCTTCTACCGGCCCTTCGTGGAACTGCGCGCACAGGGCCGCGGGTACGCCGTCGCCCTGGTCAAGGCGGGCGTACGGCTGCGCGGCCTGGACGTGGGGGAGGTGCGGACGCCGTTGCAGGAGCCGGCCGAGGACCACGTGAAGCAGCTCGCCCAGATCATCGAGCGGGGTTACGCGCTGCTCGACGCGGAGCCCTTCGGGGAGTCCGTCGTGGAGGGGGACAAGTGAAGGCGTCGGCGTTCGTCTACCCGTGGGACGTCAACGGGGACCCGGAAGCCCCCGGGCGCGTCGCGGACCTCGGCGTGTCCCAGGTGACGCTCGCCGCCGCGTACCACTCCACCCGCGCGCTCACCCCGCGTCACCCGCGCCACCGCGTCGTCACCGCCGAGCACTCCGCCGTGCTCTACCCGCCGGACGCCGCCCGCTGGGAGGGCCGCGAGCCGCGCCCGTACGAGGCCGGTGACTGGGCGCCCGGCGACGCCTGGGGCGAGGCCGCCGACGCCCTGGCGCAGGCGGGCCTGGAGGTGAGCACGTGGGTCGTCCTGGCCCACAACTCCCGCCTCGGCGCGGAGCACCCGCACACCTCCGTCGTCAACACCTACGGCGACCGCTACCCCTGGGCGCCGTGCATCGCGCAGCCCGCCACGCGCGCGTACCTCACCGACCTGGCCGCCGAGGCGGCGGTGCGGCCCGGCGCGCGGGGCACCGCACTGGAGTCCCTCGGCTGGTACGGGCTCGCCCACCTGCACGCCCACGACAAGACCGGCGGGGTCGCCCTCGGGGACGCCGGGCAGTACCTGATGTCGCTGTGCTTCTGCCCGGACTGCCGGGCGGGGTACGACGGTCAGGGCCTCGACGCCGACGACCTGGCCGCCGCCGTACGGGCCGCGCTGGAGCCGGTGTGGCGGGGGACGGCGCCGTCGGACGGGGGCTGGCCGGGCGTCGAGAAACTCCTCGGCGAGGCGATGGCGAACGCCACGCGCGCGTGGCGGGACGAGTCCGCCCGCACGCTCCAGGAGGCGGCGGTCGCGGCCGTGCGCGCCGCCGCCCCCGCGGACTTCGAGGTCCTGCTCCACGCCGACCCGGTCTCCTACCACTGCGGCGCCAACGCCGGCGTCGACCCCGCGCACATCCTCTCCGTCGCGGACGGCGTGGTCGTGCCCTGCACGGGCGGCGCGGCCCTGCTGACGCCCTTCGCCGAGCAGAACCGCGCCGGTGCCGTCCTCGCCGCCAACCTCACCGTGGTCTCCGGCATGGGCGGCACCCCGGACACCCTCGCCGCGGACGCGTCCCACGCCACCGAACTGGGCGCGACGGAGCTGCGCCTGTACCACGCGGGGCTGGCCTCGGACGCCGACCTGAGGGCGGTGCGGTCGGCACTCGCGGGACGGTGAGCCGGGGGAGCCGCGACCGGGCTCCTGGGTGGCGGGTCCGGGGCCGGCGGAGCCCGTGACCGGGGCTTGGCGCGGGGTGAGCTCGGGCTGCGGGCCCCGGCTGCGGGCCTGGGGGATGGGACTGCGGTGTCTGCGGGGTGGTGCAGGGCTCCTGGCCCGTCCCGAGGCATGCCTCCTCGGGGCGCGCCAGGAGGTAGGCCGGGGCCCGGGGCGGTGGCTTGTCGCCGGGCCGTGGGCCCTGGGGGCTGGGCGACCTGTGTCCGTGGGGCGGCCGCCTGGTGTTCCGTCTCGCGAGGGCCGGCCGGGGCTGCGAGGCGGTGTGGCGGGTGGCCCCGCAGGGGGGTGGGCGGTTCCCGCCCGTTCGGCGGCGCCGTTGCCGGGTGGTGCCCCAGGCTGGCGGGCGGCTCCTGCCGGGTCGGTGGGTGGCGCCCGGGTGGGTAAGTGGCTCCCGCCAGGTTGTGGGCGGCCCGCGCCCGGGTTGAGTGGGCGGCCTCCGCCGATTTCGTGGTGTCGGGGGCCGGAGCGGACCGGTGGCCGCAGGGGTGGTCACAGCGGTGTGGCGGCGTTCGGTGACGTGGGTGTGAGGCCGGGGTTCTTCGGTGGGCGGCGGGTGATGAGTGGTGCCGGGGGTCCGGCGCGGGCGGGTGGCCGCAGGGGCGGTCACAGTGGTGTGGCGGCGTTTGGTGACGTGGGTGTGAGGCCGGGGTTCTGCGGCGGGCGGCGGGCGGCGGGTGATGAGTGGTGCCGGGGGTTCGGCGTGGGCGGGTGGCCGCAGGGGCGGTCACAGTGGTGTGGCGGCGTTTGGTGACGTGGGTGTGAGGCCGGGGTTCTCCGGTGGGCGGCGGGTGATGAGTGTTGCCGTTGCCAGCAGGGCCACGCCCAGCGCGGGCAGTAGCAGGTGCAGGGTGGTCAGCTCCACCAGGGCCGCTCCCGCGGCCAGGCCCAGGACGTTCGGGGCGAAGACGAGGGTGTTGGCCGTCGCGGTGACCCGGCCGAGGAGTGGGCCGGGCGTCTCGTGCTGGACCTCGGTCAGGGCGGCGATCAGCACCGCGGGCAGCCCCGCGCCGATCGCCGCGCCGCAGAACAGGGCCACCGCGTCGTACGGGACCGCCCGCGCCGCGACCGCCACCGCCAGCAGGGTGATCCCGGCAGCGGCGAAGCGGCGTCCGCCCAGTCGCCGCAGGGCGGGCCCGGCCAGCAGCCCGACCGCCACGGACCCGGCCCCCTGGGCGGCGTACAGCGCACCGGCGTACGTGGGGGCGTGCCCGAGGGCGTCGACGACGGCGTAGACCGTGGCGCCGTTGACGCCGGCGCACAGCATCGTGGCGCCGCCGGCGAGGACGAGCGGGCGCAGCCGGGGGTTGCCCCACAGGAGCCGGGCGCCCTCGGCGGTCTGCCGCCAGCCGTTCAGCGCGGGGCGGGGCGGCGGCGCCTCGCGTACCCGCAGGGCCGCGTACAGCCCCGTGGCCAGCACGAACGTCGCCGCGTCCAGCAGGGCCACGCCCGGGCCGCCGTACGCCGTGTAGAGGGCCGCACCGGCCGGCGGCGCCACCAGTTTCATGCCCTCGTTGGCGGTGGTGCGCAGCCCGTTGAAGTCGCCGAGCAGCCGCGGCTCGACGGTGGCGGCGACGAGTGCCGCCTCGGCCGCGTCGTGGACGACGCCCGCCGCGCCGTACACGAACAGCACCGCGAACAGCAGCCACAGCATGTCCGGTGAGTCGACGGCGCACAGCGTGAGCAGGAGGCCGGCCGGCAGCAGGCTCGTGGCGATCAGCAGCGGCCGGCGGCGCACGCGGTCCGCCAGGGTGCCCAGCGCCGGGCCGGCCGGCGTCGGCGCCCACATCGCGAGCACGCACAGCGCCGCGAGTCCGTCCGAACCGGTGAGGTCCTTCACCCACACCCCGGACACCAGCCACAGCGCCGAGGTGCCGAAGCCGGACACCACCACCCCGGCGAGATACAGGCCCGCGTCGCGGTCGTGCAGGACCCGGGACACCGCCCAGGGCCCCCGCGTCCGGGTCGTCTTCGTCGTCCTTGGTGTCATGCCTGGTCAGCGTGGGCCTAAGGCCCGGCGTCCGGCATCGGGCACGTGCCCTAGCGGCAGCCCCCGCCGCCGATGAGTTCCGCGGCCGGGATCGGTCTACCTCCTCAGAGAGCCGACGCCACATGTTTCCCAGGAGCAGCAGATGACCCCCGAAACCACCACCACCCTCGATCTCGGCCCGCAGACGCGGGTCCTGGCCCGCCTCGCCGAGGGCGTGAGCGACGCGCGGCTGGCCGACCCGACGCCGTGCCCGGACCTTGCCGTCCGCAACCTGCTCGGCCACCTGACCGGCCTGGCCGTCGCCTTCCGCGACGCCGCGCGCAAGGACCTCGGCGTCACCACCGACACCGCCCCCGAATCCTCCGTGCCGGACATCGGGCCCGGCTGGCGCGAGGAGCTGACCGGCGTACTCGGGGAGCTCGCGGTGGCCTGGCGCGACCCCGGGGCCTGGACCGGCATGACCCGGGCCGGCGGCATCGACCTGCCCGGCGAGGCCGCCGGCGCCGTCGTCGCCGACGAACTGGTCATCCACGGCTGGGACCTCGCCCGCGCGACCGGCCAGGAGTACCGCCCCGACCCGGACGCTCTCCAGGCGGCGTACGGCCTGCTCAGCGCCTCCGCCGAGGAGGCCGACCGGGACGAGGGCATGTTCGGGCCGGTCGTCGCCGTGCCCGCCGAGGCGCCGCTGCTGGACCGCGCGGTGGGCCTGAGCGGACGCGACCCCGGCTGGACCCGCGCCGCCCGGTAGCGCCGCCCGGAACCGAACTTTCCTTTTGTCAGAAGCATTGACGTGGCCTCGCGCCCCTCTTACCTTCAACGCGTCGTACTCCGTACGTCATATATGAGACGCGATACGCGAGATCGGATATCCGAGACCGGACATCCGGCAGCCGCGCATCCGACGCGAGATTCCGAGAGGCGCGCATGACCTCTGTGCCCACGCCGATCCCCTCCCGCACGCAGTACGTGCTGGAGGAGATCAAACGCCGCATCCTCACCGGCCGGCTCACGCCGGGCCAGGCCCTGGTCGAGACCGACCTCGCCGCACAGTTCGGGGTGTCCAAGACACCGGTGCGCGAGGCGCTCAAGACGCTGGCCGGGACCGGACTGGTCGTGATGAACCAGTACAAGGGCGTCACGGTGCGCATGGTGGACGCGGACATGGCGCGCGAGGTCTACGACGTACGGCTGCTCCTGGAGCCCGAGGCCCTGCGGCGCGCCGTGCGCCGCGGCGCCTCCCTGGACGCCGCCCGCTCCGCGCTGACCCGGGCCGCCCGGGCCACCGACACGGCTGAACGGTCGCTGGCCAACCGCGAGTTCCACCGCGCCCTGTACGTGCCGTGCGGCAACCCGCTGCTCGGCCGGATGCTCGACGAGGTCCGCGACCAGGCGGCCCTCGTCTCCGCCGTCGCCTGGGCCGCCGACCCCTCCTGGCAGCGGGAGGCCGGCGAGCACCAGGAGATCCTGCGCCTCGCCCTCGCCGGCGACGCGGACGGCGCCGCCCGCGCCCTGCACGCGCACATCGCGTCCTTCGTCGAGCGGGCCTTCCCCGAAGCGGGGACGCCGGCCCAGGAAGAGGACGGTCAGGCATGACAGCGACGTTCGAGACCCAGCGGGCGGCCCTGGCCGACGTGGTGGCGATCCCGGTGACCCCGTTCGCCGAGGACGGCTCCGTCGACCCCGCCACCTACCGGGCCCTGCTGCGTCGCCTCCTCGACGGCGGCATCACGACGCTCACCCCGGGCGGCAACACCGGCGAGTTCTACGCCCTCACCCCGGCCGAACGGCGCCTCGTCACCGAGCTGACCGTCGAGGAGGCCGGCGACCGCGCCGCGATCCTGGTCGGCGTCGGCCACGACCTGCCCACCGCCGTCGCCTCCGCACGGCACGCCCGGGAACTGGGCGCCTCGATGGTGATGGTCCACCAGCCCGTCCACCCCTACGTCGCCCAGGGCGGCTGGGTCGACTACCACCGCGCGATCGCCGAGGCCGTGCCCGGACTCGGCGTCGTGCCCTACATCCGCGACGACCGGCTCACCGGCGCCCGCCTCGCCGAACTCGCCGACGCCTGCCCCAACGTCCTCGGCGTCAAGTACGCCGTACCGGACGCCGCCAGGTTCGCCGCCTTCGCCCGCGACGCCGGCCTCGAACGCTTCGTGTGGATCGCGGGCCTGGCCGAGCCGTACGCCCCCTCGTACTTCAGCGCGGGAGCCACCGGCTTCACCTCGGGGCTGGTGAACGTCGCCCCGGCGGTCTCGCTGAACATGATCGAAGCGCTTCGATCGGGCGACTACCCGGCCGCCATGAAGGTCTGGGAGCAGATCCGCCGCTTCGAGGAGCTGCGTGCCGCGGGCGGCTCCGCCAACAACGTCACCGTGGTCAAGGAGGCCCTCGCCGCCCTCGGCCTGTGCCGGCGGGAGGTCCGCCCGCCGAGCAAGCCCCTGCCCGAGAGCGAGCGCGCCGAGGTCGCCGCCATCGCCGCCGGATGGTCGATATGACACCCCAAAAGTCCCCCGAACAGCTGCGCAGCCACCAGTGGTACGGCAGCGGCGTCTCCTCGGGCCTGCGCTCCTTCAGCCACCGCGCCCGCACCCGGCAGCTCGGCTACCTGCCCGAGGAGCACCTCGGCAAGCCCGTCATCGCGATCCTCAACACCTGGTCCGACATCAACCCCTGCCACGTCCACCTGCGCGACCGCGCCCAGGCGGTCAAGCGGGGTGTCTGGCAGGCGGGCGGATTTCCGCTGGAGTTCCCGGTCTCCACGCTCAGCGAGACCTTCCAGAAGCCGACGCCCATGCTCTACCGCAACCTCCTCGCCATGGAGACCGAGGAACTGCTGCGCTCCTACCCGGTGGACGGCGCCGTGCTGATGGGCGGCTGCGACAAGTCGACCCCCGCCCTGCTGATGGGCGCCGCCAGCGTCGACCTCCCGGCGGTGTTCGTGCCCGCCGGGCCGATGCTCCCCGGGCACTGGCGCGGCGAGACCCTCGGCTCCGGCACCGACATGTGGAAGTACTGGGACGACATGCGGGCCGGGCTCATCGGCGACTGCGAGATGCACGAACTGGAGAGCGGTCTGGCCCGCTCGCCCGGCCACTGCATGACGATGGGTACGGCGTCCACGCTCACCGCCGCCGCCGAAGCCCTCGGCGTCACGGTTCCGGGCGCCTCCAGCATCCCGGCCGTCGACTCCGGCCACGACCGGATGGCCGCCGCTGCCGGCCTGCGCATCGTGGAACTGGTGCACAAGGACCGGAAGCTGAGCGACATCCTCACCGCCGACGCCTTCGAGGACGCGGTCACCACGGTCCTCGGCCTCGGCGGCTCCACCAACGCCGTCATCCACCTGATCGCCATGGCGGGCCGCGCGGGCGTCACCCTCACGCTCGACGACTTCGACCGCGTCGCCCGCACGGTGCCGGTCCTGGCCAACGTACGGCCCGGCGGACAGACGTACCTGATGGAGGACTTCCACTTCGCCGGCGGCCTGCCCGGCTTCCTCTCCCGCATCCCCGACCTGCTCCACCTGGACCGGCCCACCGTCGCGCACGACACGATGCGGGAACAGCTGGCGGGCGCCCTCGTCCACCACGACGACGTCATCCGGCCCCGGGACAACCCCGTCGCGAGCGAGGGCGGGGTGGCCGTCCTGCGCGGCAACCTCTGCCCCGACGGCGCGGTCATCAAGCACATCGCCGCCGAGCCGCACCTGCTCAAGCACACCGGGCGCGCGGTCGTCTTCGACGACTACCGGACCATGCAGCGCACCATCAACGACCCGGACCTGAACATCACCGCCGACAGCGTGCTGGTGCTGCGCGGCTCCGGCCCCAAGGGCGGCCCCGGCATGCCCGAGTACGGGATGCTGCCCATCCCCGACCACCTGCTCAAGCAGGGCGTGCGCGACATGGTCCGGATCTCCGACGCCCGGATGAGCGGCACGAGTTACGGCGCCTGCGTGCTGCACGTGGCCCCCGAGTCGCACGTCGGCGGACCTCTGGCGCTGGTGCGCACCGGCGACTCGATCACCCTCGACGTCGAGGCGCGCTCGCTGCGGCTCGTCGTGGACGACGAGGAGCTGGCGCGGCGCCGGGCGGCGTGGACGCCGCCGCCCGCCCGCCACGAGCGCGGCTACGGCGCGCTCTACGACGAACAGATCACCCAGGCCGACACCGGCTGCGACTTCGAGTTCCTGGCCCGCCCGGGCCAGGTGCAGGACCCGTACGCAGGCTGACCCCACCCCACGAAAGACCTCCGCACCCCCCTGCACGCCGAGAAAGCGCTTCCTGTACGACCTGTACGACCCACGCACGACGTACCAGAACCAGAACGGAGAACTGTCATGGCCCAAGCCGCAGCCGTGGCGAAACCGCCCGCGCCACCCCGGCGGCGCCGTGCCTCCGCCACCCCGCGCAGGCTCCCCTACCTGCTGATCGGGCCGGCCGTCCTGCTGATGCTGGGCTTCATCGCCTATCCGGTCATCAGCGTCTTCTACTACAGCCTGCAGCACTACAACCCCACCAAGCCGTGGCGCAACGGCTTCGCGGGCTTCGACAACTTCGTCAGGATCTTCACCGACGACCCGGTGTTCCTGGACACCCTCGTCTTCAGCGCCAAGTGGGTCTTCGTCGAGGTAGGGCTGCAACTGCTCTTCGGCCTGGCACTGGCGCTCATCGTCAACCAGACCTTCGTCGGCCGGGGCGTGGGGCGCGCCCTGGTCTTCTCCCCATGGGCCGTCTCCGGCGTCCTGACCTCCGCCATCTGGGTGCTGCTCTACAACTCCCAGACCGGCGTCACCCGTTACCTCGCCGACATGGGCATCGGCACCTACGGCACCAGCTGGCTCTCCGACACCTCGACCGTGTTCTCCGCGGCGGTCGTCGCCGACCTGTGGCGCGGCGTCCCCTTCTTCGCGATCCTCATCCTCGCCGACCTCCAGTCCGTCTCGAAGGACCTGTACGAGGCCGCCGAGGTCGACGGGGCGAGCCGTCTCAAGCAGTTCTGGCACATCACGCTGCCGCACCTGAAGGACGCCATCATCCTGTCCACGCTGCTGCGCGCGGTGTGGGAGTTCAACAACGTCGACCTGCTCTACACCCTGACCGGCGGCGGACCCGCGGGAGTGACCACGACCCTGCCGCTGTACATCGCCAACACCAGCGTCGACGCCCACGACTTCGGCTACGCGTCGGCCCTCACCACGGTCGCGTTCGTGATCCTGCTCTTCTGCTCGATCGTCTACCTGCGGCTGAGCAAGTTCGGAGGCGAGAACAAGTGATCACCAAGGAGGCCACCGCGCCCGCCCCCGCGCCCGCGCGGGCCGACCACGAACCGCCGCGTCCGGCCCGCAAGCGCCGCCCCGCCTGGGACGAGGTCCCCCGCTGGCAGATCTACCTGCCGCTCGGCATCTACCTGGTCTTCACCCTGGTCCCGTTCTACTGGATCCTGCTCTTCGCGCTGCGCCCGGCGGGCTCGACCTCGCTGGTGCCCTGGCCGATGACGTTCGACCACTTCGAGAAGGTGTGGACCGACCGAAGCTTCGGCACCTTCTTCCAGAACAGCGTCTACGTCGGCCTCGCCACCCTGCTGATGACCACCCTCGTCGCCCTGGCCGGCGGCTACGCCCTCGCCCGGTTCGACTTCAAGGTCAAGCGGGTCTTCATGCTCGGCCTGCTGTGCTCCCAGTTCGTGCCCGGCGCGCTGCTGCTCGTGCCGCTGTTCGAGATCTTCGCCGAACTCCAGATGATCAACTCGCTCGGCAGCGTCATCCTCGCCGAGACGGTCTTCCAGCTGCCGCTGTCGATCATCCTGATCAGCAACTTCATCAAGAACGTGCCGTACTCCCTGGAGGAGGCGGCCTGGGTCGACGGCTGCGGCCGGTTCCGGGCCTTCCGGATTGTCGTGCTGCCGCTGCTGCGGCCGGGTCTGATCGCGGTGGGCTCCTTCGCCTTCGTGCACTCCTGGAACCACTTCCTGTTCGCCCTGATGTTCCTCAACAACCAGTCCAAGCAGACCATCCCGGTCGGCCTGAACTCCCTGATGAGCGCGGACAGCGTCGACCTCGGCGCGCTCGCGGCGGGCGGCATCATCGCCGCGGTCCCCGTCGTGATCGTCTTCGCCTTCATCCAGAAGTGGCTGATCACCGGCTTCAGCGCGGGGGCGGTGAAGGGATGAGCCCGGTTCCCGTCGTCCTCGCCGGCGCCCGCGGGCACGGGCACTGGCACGTCGCCAACATCCGGCGTCTGGAGCGGGCCGGACTGGTCCGGCTGGCCGGCATCTGCGAACTGGCCCCGCTGACCGAGCAGGAGGCCGGCGGGGAACTCCCCGAGCAGTCCGCCGACTTCGGCGCCCTGCTGGACTCCACCGGTGCCCGGGTCGCGGTGGTCTGCACGCCGATCCCCACCCACACCGACCTCGCGCTGACCGCCGCCCGGCGGGGCGTGCACCTCCTCCTGGAGAAGCCCCCGGCGCCCTCCTACGCCGAGTTCCGCCGGATGGCCGACGGGGTCGCCGAGACCGGCGTCGCCTGCCAGGTCGGGTTCCAGTCGCTCGGCTCGCACGCGGTGCCCGCGGTCCGGGAACTGGTGGCCGAGGGGGCGATCGGTGAGGTCGAGGGCGTCGGCGGGGCCGGGGCGTGGGTGCGGGACGAGGCCTACTTCCGCCGGGCGCCCTGGGCGGGCCGGCGGCGGATGGACGGCGCCGACGTGATCGACGGGGCGCTGACCAACCCGCTGGCGCACGCCGTCGCCACCGCCCTCGCGCTCGGCGGCACCACCCGCGCCGAGGACGTCACGGGCATCGAGACCGAGCTGAGCCACGCCAACGACATCGAGGCCGACGACACCTCCTGCGTGCGGATCGGCACCGCGCGCGGGCACCGCGTCACCGTCGCCGCGACCCTGTGCGCGGAGCGGGCCGCCGAGCCGTACGTCCTGCTGCACGGCGGCAGCGGCCGTATCACCTTCTGGTACAAGCAGGACCGCGTCCTGCTCCAGCGCGGCGGCCACGGCCCCGAGGAGTACCAGTACGGCCGCACCGACCTGCTGGAGAACCTGGTCGGCCACCTCACCACCGGCGCCGCCCTGCTGGTGCCGCCGGACGAGACCGGCGCCTTCATGCGGGTCGTGGAGGCGATCCGCAGGGCTCCCGACCCGGACCCGCTGCCCGCCGCCGCCTGGCACCGCGTCCCCGGTGAGAGCCGCCGCGTGGTCCCCGGCGTCGACGGACTCGTGGCCGCCGCCGCCGACACCCTCTGCCTCTACTCCGAGCTGGGCGCGCCCTGGGCGCCGCGCACCGAGCACGTGCTGAACGAGGTGAGCACCCGATGACCGGCGCCGACACCCCGGTGCTGCGCGTGGCGGGCCGCCCCGTCGCCCGGTACCTCACCCGGCCAGAGCTGCCGGCCCGGCTCTCCCCGCGCCCCTGCCTGCACCCCGTCACCACCCTGGCCGGCACCCCCGTCACCGAGTTCCGCCCCGCCGACCACCTCCATCACCTCGGCGTCGGTGTCGCCGTTCCCGACGTCGAGGGGCACAACTTCTGGGGCGGGCGCACCTACGTCCGCGGCCATGGCCCGACCGAGCTGGACAACCACGGCGCGCAGCGGCACACCGCCTTCCAGCTCCGCGACCCGGACGGCTTCGTCGAGGAACTGCGCTGGGTCGCCGCGGGCACCGAGCTGCTGCGTGAACGCCGCACGGTCGCCGCCACCGGACTCACCGCCACCGCCTGGGCGCTGGACTTCACCTTCTCCCTCACCAACGCCACCGGGGCCCCGCTCACCCTCGGCAGTCCCGCCACCAACGGGCGCCCCGGCGCGGCCTACGGCGGCTTCTTCTGGCGGGCCCGCAAGGAGAGCGCGGCCCCGCGGGTCTTCACCGCCGGCCGGGAGGGCGAGCCGGAGGTCCACGGCCACCGCGCCGACTGGCTCGCGCTGACCGGCGACACCTGGTCGCTGGTCTTCGCCGGCGCCACCGCACGGACCCGGCGCGACCCGTGGTTCGTGCGCACCGAGGAGTACCCGGGGGTGGGTTCGTCGCTGGCCCACGACGACCGGGTGGCCGTCGAGCCGGGGGACACCCTCGTCCGCCGGATCGTCACCGTGGTCGCCGACGGCCGCCTCGACGGCGACGGCGCCGCCGCCCTCGTACGGAAGGCGGTCGGCCGGTGACCCCCGAGAGCGCGCGGACGTACACCAACCCGGTGCTGAACGCGGACTGGTCCGATCCGGACGTCGTGCGGGTCGGCGACGACTTCTACCTGACCGCCTCCAGCTTCGGCCGCGTGCCCGGCCTGCCCCTGCTGCACTCCCGGGACCTGGTCAACTGGACCCTGGTCGGGCACGCCCTGGACCGCCTGGAACCCGCCCACGCCTTCGCGGCGCCCGGCCCCGACCGCGGCGTCTGGGCGCCGTCCCTGCGGCACCACGCCGACCGCTTCTGGATCTTCTGGGGCGACCCGGACCAGGGCGTCTTCCAGGTCAACGCCCCCGAGATCCGCGGGCCGTGGACCGCGCCCCGCCTGGTGAAGGCGGGCAAGGGACTGATCGACCCCTGCCCCCTGTGGGACGACGAGACGGGCGAGGCGTACCTCGTGCACGCCTGGGCCAGGTCCCGCTCCGGGATCAAGAACCGCCTCACCGGCCACCGCATGCACCCCGACGGCACCGAGGTCCTGGACGAGGGCGAGGTGATCGTCGACGGGGACCGCATCCCCGGCTGGTTCACCCTGGAGGGCCCCAAGCTCCACCGGCACGACGGCTGGTTCTGGATCCTGGCGCCCGCGGGCTCGGTCGAGACCGGCTGGCAGGGCGCCTTCCGCTCACGCGGCTTCTTCGGGCCGTACGAGGAGCGGGTCGTCCTCGAACAGAAGGACACCGACGTCAACGGCCCCCACCAGGGCGGCTGGGTGCGCACGGCGTCCGGCGAGGACTGGTTCCTGCACTTCCAGCAGCGCGGCGCGTACGGGCGGGTGGTGCACCTCCAGCCCATGGTGTGGGGCACGGACGGCTGGCCGGTGCTGGGCGACGACGGCGCCCCGGTCACCGAGCACCGGCGTCCCGCCCTGCCGCCGCAGCCGCCCGCCGCGCCGGCCACCGGCGACGACTTCCCCGGCGGTCGCCACGGCCGCCAGTGGTCGTGGACGGCCAATCCCCGTGACGGCTGGGCCACCCAGCACTCGGGGGACGGGCTGCGCCTCGCCTGCGTCCGCTCCGACGACGCGCACGACCTGCGCCGCGTGCCGAGCGTGCTCACGCAGCGGCTGCCCGGCGAGCCGCGCGTGGTCGAGGTGGAGCTGCGGCTGGACAGCGAGGAGCCGGGCGCGCGGGCCGGGCTCGCGGTGCTCGGCGACGCCTACCGCTGGATCGGGCTCCAGCGGGACGCGGACGGGACGGCGTACCTGGTGCACCGGTTCGCCGAGTCGGTGGCGCAGGCCGAGCGGGACGCCGACCGGCCCCGCCCCGCACCGCGGGGGCGTGCGCTCCTGCGGGTGGAGACCGTCACCGGGGCCCGGTGCCGTTTCTCCTACGACCTGGGCGACGGCCCGTGCCCCACCGGCCGGGACTTCGCCGCCACCCCCTGGCGCTGGGTCGGCGCCCTGCTCGGCCTGTTCGCCCTGGCGCCCGCCGGCCAGGGACACGCCGGCGCGGCCACCTTCACCCGGTTCCGCGTCGGACCGCACCGGCCCGCCTACTGAACCACCCGAAGCTCCCCCTTTGTTGGATCCAGAAGAAGAGAGCCGACCAATGAAGATCAGCATTCTCAGCAGCAGAGGCACAGGCAGGCGCCGCACGTCCGCCGCCGTCGCCCTCGGCGCCGTGCTCGCGCTGACCGCCACCGCCTGCGGTGACGACGGCAGCGGGGCCGGCGGCGGCAAGGGCGCCGAGGGCAGCGGCAAGGGGAAGATCGTCTTCTGGGACAACAACGGCGGTATCCGTACGGCCGTCTGGAAGGAGATCATCGCCGACTTCGAGAAGGCCAACCCGGACATCGACGTGGAGTACGTCGGGATCGCCGCCACCGAGTACCAGTCCAAGGTCGACACCG
The DNA here is from genome assembly GCF_042717365.1 of Streptomyces sp. NPDC058534. Classification (NCBI taxonomy): domain Bacteria; kingdom Bacillati; phylum Actinomycetota; class Actinomycetes; order Kitasatosporales; family Streptomycetaceae; genus Streptomyces; species Streptomyces sp. NPDC058534. The sequence continues at coordinate 22,337 of NZ_JBHXNW010000067.1, read as the reverse complement.
CCATCCAGGGCGGGGGCCTGCCGGACGTCGGCGGCGTCACCGCGTCGATGCTCGCGGGCTTCTCCGCCCAGGGCGCCCTGGAGCCGCTGGACGGACGGCTCGCGAAGTCCTCCCTGAACGGGCAGCTCAACAAGGACATGGTCGAGTCGCTGAAGGCGGCCGGCGGCGGCGACGGCACCCTGTACTCGGTGCCGACCTCCGCCAACAACGGCGTCCTCTACTACCGCACCGACCTGTTCGAGAAGGCCGGGCTGGAGGAGCCGACGACCTGGGACCGCTTCTTCACGGCCGCCGAGAAGCTCACCAAGGCGGACAAGAACGAGTTCGGCTACACCATCCGCGGCGGCTCCGGCTCCATCGCCCAGGCCCTCGACGCGATGTACGGACAGTCCGGCATCACCTCGTTCTGGGACGCCGACAAGAAGAAGACCACCGTCAACGACCCGAAGAACGTCGAGGCGCTGGAGAAGTACGCCGCCCTCTACAAGAAGGTCACGCCGGCCGCCGACGTCAACAACGACTTCGCCAAGATGGTCGCCCAGTGGGACACCGGCACGATCGGCATGCTCAACCACAACCTCGGCTCCTACCAGGACCACGTGAAGGCGCTCGGGGTCGACAAGTTCCGCGGCGTCCCGCAGCCGGTCGGCCCCGGCGGCAAGCGGGTCCAGGTGTCCAACCCGGTCGACGGGCTCGGCGTGTTCAAGAGCTCCAAGAACAAGGAGGCGGCCTGGAAGTTCATCGAGTTCGCCACATCGAAGGAGCAGAACTCGAAGTTCAACGAGTCGGCCGGGCAGGTGCCCTCCAACACCGGGGCCGGGCAGGACGCGTGGATCCAGAGGGCCGAGCCGACGAAGCTGGCGGCGGAGGCGCTGAGTGACGGGTCTACGACCATCGTGCAGCTGCCGTACTACCTGCCGGACTGGAACACGCTGTCCAAGTCGGAGAGTGAGCCGGCGTTCCAGAAGGTGTTGCTCGGGGACATGAGTGCGGAGTCGTTCCTCGATGAGCTGGCCGAGAAGCTGAATGCTGCGCAGGCCGACTGGGTTGAGCAGTTGGGTTAGTTCTGCCGGGTTTCGCCGTGGGACGGCCCGTTGTGTTCGGGCTGCGGGTCGTCCTCGGCTGGGCGCGCAGTTCCCCGCGCCCCTGGGGTGGGTGGTCTGCCCCCCCGTCATAAGGCACTGGCGTGTCACTCAAGAACAAGGAGAGCCGCACTATGCATCTGCGCAGAGTTGGCCTGCTGGCCGGCTGTACCGCCCTCGTGCTGACCCTGACCGCCGCCACCGCCCAAGCCCGGCCCGGGCACCACCCTCCCCGTGATGTAGCCCGGCAGACGTTGCCGGTGAAGGACGGGTGGGCCGCCGAAGGGGCCGGGACCACTGGTGGGGCCGCCGCCGACGCTTCCCGCGTCTTCACCGTGACCGACTGGGACGGGTTCCGTGCCGCCCTCGCCGTCGAAGGCACCGCGCCGAGGATCATCAAGGTGAAGGGGACCGTCGACGCCGCCGCCGAGGGGTGCGACGCCTTCGCCGCGCCCGGCTACGACTTCGACGCCTACCTGGAGAAGTACAGCCCCGAGAACTGGGGCACGGAGACCGACCTGAGTGCCGAGGCCGACGGCAGTCCCGAGGGGCTGCGCCGGGCCTCCGCCGCCCGGCAGGAACGGGCCGTCAAGGCGGAGGTCCCCTCCAACACCACGATCATCGGCGTCGGCCGCGACGCCGGGCTCAAGGGCGCCAGTCTCCAGATCAAGGGCGTGGACAACGTCATCGTCCGCAACCTGACCTTCGAGAGCCCCGTGGACTGCTTCCCGCAGTGGGACCCCACGGACGGCGACACGGGCAACTGGAACTCCGAGTACGACAGCGCCGTCGTGTACGGATCGACGCACGTCTGGCTCGACCACAACACCTTCACCGACGGAGACCACCCCGACAGCGCGGCGCCCACCTACTTCGGCATGCTCTACCAGCAGCACGACGGCCAGCTCGACGTCGTACGCGGCGCCGACTTCGTCACCGCGTCCTGGAACGTGTTCACCGAGCACGACAAGACGATCCTGATCGGCAACAGCGACAGCGAGTCCACCGCCGCCGGCGACCGCGGGCACCTGAAGGTGACCTTCCACCACAACCTGTTCAAGAACCTCGTCGAGCGCGCCCCCCGGGTGCGGTTCGGGCAGGTCGACGTGTACAACAACCACTTCGTGGCCGGCGAGGACTACGCCTACAGCTTCGGCGTCGGCAAGGAGTCCCAGCTCGTCGCCGAGCACAACGCCTTCACGCTGCCCGACGGCGTCAGCGCCGCGAACGTGCTCAAGCGCTGGAACGACTCGCCGCTCACCGCCGCGCACAACCGCGTCAACGGCCGCACCGTCGACCTGATCGCCGTGCACAACGCGGAGATCCCGGAGGAGACCCTGCGCTCCGGCGCGGGCTGGACGCCCACCCTGCGCACCAGGGTCCTGCCCGCCTGGGCGGTCCCGTTCGCCGTGGACCACGGCGCGGGCGCCGGACGCCTGCGCTGACCCGAAGGAGCACCCGCATGCACCGACCCGCCCTGTCCCGCAGGGGGTTCCTGGTGACGGCCGCCGGCTCGGGCGCCGCGCTCGGCCTCACCGCCCGCCCCGCCGTCGCCGGACCCCGGCCCGACCCGCGCCCCTTCGGCCGCCACGGCTCACCGGCCGCCCGGCGCTCCCCGAAGACCCTGTACGTCGACCCGCGCGGCCGCGGCGACTTCACCTCCGTACAGGCCGCCGTGACCGCGGCCGAGGGGAGCGGCTGGACGCTGGTCCTCGCCCCCGGCACCTACCGCGAGACGGTCCTGCTCGACACCGACCGCACGGGGGCGACCTGGATCGGCGCCTCCGGGGACCCGCGCGACGTCGTCATCGTGTACGACAACGCGGCCGGCACCCCCAAGCCGGACGGCTCCGGCACCTACGGCACCAGCGGGTCGGCCACCACCACCCTGCGCGCCGACGGCTTCACCGCCCGCCACCTCACCTTCGCCAACGACTGGCTGCGCGCCGACCACCCCGGCATCACCGGCACCCAGGCCGTCGCGGTCAAGGTCCAGGGCGACCGCTCCGCCTTCCACCACTGCCGCTTCCTCGGCCACCAGGACACCCTCTACGCCGACAGCCGCGACCTCTCCCTCTTCGCCCGCCAGTACTACGGGCACTGTTACGTCGAGGGCGACGTCGACTTCGTCTTCGGCCGGGCGCCCGCGGTGTACGAGCACTGCCACTTCCGCGCCCTGGCCCGCACCGACCTCGACGCCGCCCCCTACGGCTTCGTCTTCGCGCCGTCCACGGCGGGCGCCAACCCGCGCGGCTACCTGGTGACCGGCGGGCGCGTCGGCAGCGAGGCCCCCGACGGCTACTACAAGCTGGCCCGCCCCTGGGTGCCCAGCTCCGACAGCACCGCCCGCCCGATGCTCACCGTGCGCGAGACCCGCCTCGGCGCGGGCATCGACGCCGTCGCGCCCTACGCGAACATGCGGGACGAACACCCCTGGCAGCGGCAGCGGTTCGGGGAGTACCGCAACTCCGGGGCCGGGGCCGGGGCCGCTGTCACCGTCCCGGAGAACCGGCCCCAGCTCACCCGCGCCGAGGCGGCGGCGCACACCCGGGAGGCGTACCTGGGGGACTGGCGGCCGTACCGGCGCATGCCGTGACGGGCCCGCCGGGTCCGGCACTTGACCCGCTTGACGCGAATTTTGCCAGGTAAAGGGGCGCGGATCCGGCCACGGGTCTCGCGCCCAACCGGGTGACGCGCGTAGAAACATGTGTCATGCATAAACCACTGCGCCTCGCGACCGTCACCGCCGCCTGCGCCGTCGCCGGTGCCGTCCTGTACGGCACGGGCGCCGCCACCGCCGGCCAGTCCACGGTCAACTCCACCCACGAGCCCTACAACATAGGGCAGCTGGCCAAGGACATCGACGCCTACTACGGCACCACTCTCGACGCCGACGGCGTCTACCAGGCCTCCCCGGACAGCCCGTACGCCGCCGACCTGGCCCGGGCAGACGCCGCAGCGAGGAAGCAGATCGACCGGGCGGCCCGCACGGCACACCACCGGCACACGAAGCCGGCGGTCGTCCTGGACATCGACGACACGCTGCTCCTCAGCCTCGACTACGAGAAGAAGAACAACTACGGCTACGACAGCGCCACCTGGGCCGCCTACGTCGACCGCGCCGACCGCCCCGCCGTCCCCGGCAGCCCCGGACTCGTCCGGTACGCCGAGAAGAAGGGCGTCGAGGTCTTCTACAACTCGGGTCTGAGCGAGGAACAGCGCGCCGCCGCCGTGCGGAACCTGAAGAAGGTGGGCGCCGACGTGAACCTCGACGCCGCCCACATGTTCCTCAAGGACAAGGCGCACCCGCCGTCCTACCTCACCCACTGCGCCACCCCCGGCACCTGGACCTGCACCACCGTGCAGTACAAGGCGGGCACCCGCGGGCACATCGAGGGGGACCTCGGGTACGACATCGTCGCCAACGTCGGCGACCAGTACTCCGACCTCCAGGGCGGCCACGCCGACCGGACGTACAAGCTGCCCAACCCGACGTACTTCGTCGAGTAGCGCACCGCCGGGGGCCGGCGCGCGCGGGTGTCAGCCGCCCCCGCGTGGCGTGAAACCGCCCTCCACCGAGTGGTGTCCGGACGCCGCGGTGGCCGTCGCGGAGTAGCGGTCGCCGCGCGCGTCCCGGCCACCGCGCTCGTGGTTGTACTGCCCGGCGAACTTCCACTCGCCCGCCGGGACGGTACGGCCCCGCTTGAGCGTCCAGCGGTAGACGAGGAAGCCGTCCCGTTCCCCGGCCGTGAACGTGAAGTCGGCCTCCGGCAGCGAACGCCACGCGCCCGTTGAGGTGACCGAGCCGGTCTGCGCCACCCGCAGTTCGACGGTGAGCGTGGTCAGGGGAGCGCTCGTCCTCAGGGTGACGTCGCTCTGCGCCCAGAACTCGTTGCTGTGCGGGCCCACCGAGCCGACCGACCACAGCGGGCCGGGCTCCCGTGACCCGGGCTCCCGCGACTCGGACTCCCGCGACCCGGGCGAGGCGGCGACCGAGCGCGGTGCGGGAGCGTCCTCGCCCACCGTCGACGCGGCCAGGTAGCCGCCGGTCACCAGGACGCCCGCGACCGCTACGGTCGCCCCGGCCACCCGCGCCCAGCCCGGCAGCGCACGGCCCGGCCGATGGTGCCCGGTGCCGTCCTCGGCCGTCATGCCGCGCTCCACCCGGGCCAGGATGCGCGCCCGGTCCGGCTGGTGCGCCCCGGCCGCTCCGCGCAGCCGGGCGCGCAGTTCCGCGTCGGCGTCCCGCCGCCCGGTCATCCGGCCCCTCCCGCGGCCTCACCGCTGCGTGCGATCGCCGCGCGCACCTGCCGACGGGTGGCCGCCCGGGTGCCGAGCAGCCGCTGCAGTTCGGCGACGCCCTTCGAGGTCTGGCTCTTGACCGTGCCCACCGAGACGCCCAGGGCGAGCGCCGTGTCCCGTTCGGAGAGGTCGAACGCGTGCCGCAGCACCACACAGGCCCGCTTGCGGAACGGCAGCCGGCGCAGCGCCTTCTGCACGTCGACGACCCCGGCGACGTCCGGGTCCTCCGTCCGCCCCTCGCGCTGCGACCAGAACAGGGCGGCCCGTCTGCGCTCGCGCACGGCGGCGCGGATACGGGAGCGGGCCAGATTGGCGACGACACCGCGGGCGTACGCCACCGGATGGTCGGCCGCGCGCACCCGGTCCCAGCGGTGCCACAGAGCCAGCAGGGCGTCCGCCGCGAGGTCGTCGGCGGCGTCCGGCTCGCCCGTCAGCAGCTGGGCGAGCCGGGCCAGCTCGGCGTAGTGGCGTTCGAAGAAGGCGTGGAACTCCGCGGAGGCGGCGTCGTCGACGGCTCTCCCCACGGGCGGACCCTCCTCGCAGCGGCTTCCCCGGCGTCGAACACCGTATGACAGACCGAACCCGCTGGGGAGGGTCAGCTCTTGAGCGCCGCCTCCATCATCGCCTTGGCCACCGGGGCCGCCAGGCCGTTGCCGCTGACCTCGGAGCGGGCCGCGTCGGACTGCTCGATGATGACCGCCACCGCGACCTCCTTGTCCGAGGAGTCGGACTTGGCGTACGAGGTGAACCAGGCGTACGGCGTCTTGCTGTTGTTCTCGCCGTGCTGGGCCGTGCCCGTCTTGCCGCCCACCGTCGCGCCGGCGATCTGCGCGTTCGACCCGGTGCCCTCGTCGACGACGGTCTGCATGGCCGACTGGAGCTGCTCGGCGGTGTCGGAGCCGACGATCCGCTTCGAGTCCGCGTCGGAGTGGTCCTCCAGGGTGTCGCCGCCGCTGTCGGTCACCTGCGACACCATGTGCGGGGAGACCAGCTCGCCGCCGTTGGCGAGGGCCGCGGAGACCATCGCCATCTGCAGCGGGGTCGCCGTCACGTCGAACTGGCCGATACCCGTGAGGGCGGTCGACGAGCTGTTCATGTCCTTCGGGTACACGCTGGTGTACGCCCGGACCGGCACGTCCTGCGACTCGTCGTTGAAGCCGAACTTCTCCGCCATGGCGCGCAGCTCGTCCTGGCCGAGGTCGACGGCCATCTTCGCGAACACGTTGTTGCACGAGTACTGGAGCGCGGTGCGGATCGTGGCGTTCTCGCAGGGCGCGTTCGGGTTCTCGTTGGACAGGTCCGTCGCGGTGCCCGGCAGCCGGTACGGGTCCGGGCTGTCGGTCTTCTCGTCCACCGACCCGTAGAGCCCGTTCTCCAGCGCGGCGGCCGCGACGACCAGCTTGAAGGTGGAGCCCGGCGGCAGCGGCTGGCGCAGCGCGCGGTTGGTCAGCGGCTTGTCCGGGTCCTTGGTGAGCTTCTCCCAGGCCTCGCCCGCGGTGTTGGCGTCGGTGAGCGACGTCGGGTCGTACGAGGGGGTCGACACGACCGACAGGATCCTGCCCGTCTTCGGGTCGATCGCGACGGCGGCGCCCTTCGTCTCGCCGAGGGCGTCGAACCCGGCCTTCTGCACGGCAGGGTCGATGGTCGTGACCACGTTGCCCGGCTCGGCGCGCGTGCCGGTGATCGTGTCCATGACGGTCTTCAGCCGTGGGTCGGTGCCGTTGAGCACGTCCTGGTAGATGCCCTCCAGCTGGGTCGGCGCGTACGCCTGCGAGGCGTAGCCCGTCACGGCCGCGTACAGCTTGCCGTTCTCGTACGTGCGTTTGTGGGCGAGGTCGCTCCCCTCCGTGGGCGCCGAACCGGTGACCGACCGGCCGGCCACGATGATGTTCCCGAGCGGCTCCGCGTACGTCTCTATCGCGTTGCGCCGGTTGTCCTTGCTGTCCGCGAGCGCCCGGCCCTCGTAGAACTGCACCCAGGTCGCCCTGATCAGCAGAGCGAACACGAGGAGCAGCGTGAAGACCGATGCGCGCCTGATCGTCTTGTTCATCCCGCTGACAGGACGAACGGGCGGGGGCCGATCGTTCCGTGTGCCCCGTTTTCTCATCGTCCGTTCATGTGGCCGGTCGCGTGAAGCCGGCCTCGTAGGCCCGGATCACCGCCTGGGTGCGGTCCCGGCTGCCGGTCTTCGCCAGCACCGAGGCCACGTGTGTCTTCGCCGTGGCCGGGCCCACCGCCATCCGTGCCGCGATCTCCGCGTTGGTCAGGCCGGTCGCCATCAGGCGCAGCACCTCGCCCTCGCGGTCCGTGAGCCGCGCCACCCAGGCCGGCGGGGCGGGGTTCGCGCGGGCGTGCTCGGCGGCCAGCGTCCGCACCGCCGACGGGAACAGCAGCGTGTCGCTGTGCGCCACCAGCCGCACCGCCCGCACGAGGGTGTCGGCGTCGGCCCGCTTCAGCAGGAAGCCGGCGGCCCCGGCGCGCAGGGCGTCGTACACGTAGGAGTCGTTCTCGAAGGTGGTCACGACCACGACGCGCGGCGGCTCGGCGACGGTGGCGAGGATCTGCTCGGTGGCGCGGATGCCGTCGACGCCGGGCATGCGGACGTCCATCAGGACCACGTCCGGCAGGGTCTCCCGCACCACGGACACCGCCTCGGCGCCGGTGGCCGCCTCCCCGGCGACCTCCAGGTCCGCCTCGGCGGAGAGGATGGCGCGCAGCGCGGTGCGGACCATCCGCTCGTCGTCGGCGAGCACGATCCGGATCGGCGGGCGGGTCACGGTGGTCTCCTCGGGGCGGGGCGTCGTCCTGCTGGTCCCGGCGGGGTGTGGGGCCCGGGCGGGTCTTGCGGGGCCTGGGGCCCGGCGGGTCTTGCTGGGTCTGGGGCCCGGCGGGTCTTGCTGGGTCTGGGGCCTGGTCGGGGGCCTCCCGTGCCGGGGTTCCGGGGCCGGGCCCGGCCGGGTCGCGGGTGGTTGCCGATACTCCTCCGGCCCAGGGTGTGGAGGGTGGTTGCCGTGGTCGGGCCTGTGGTCCGGGGCTTTCTTCGGGCAGGAGGGCCGACGTCTGCCGCCGGCGGTCTTGTCTTGTCCGGCCCAGGGTGTGGAGGGTGGTTGCCGTGGTCCGGCCTGTGGTCCGGGACTCTCTCCGGACAGGAGCGCCGACGGTCTGCCGCCGTCGGTCATGTCTCCTCCGGTCCGGGGCGTGCACGGGCCTGCCGTGATCGGGCCTGTGGTCCGGGGCTTTCTTCGGGCAGGAGGGCCGACGTCCGCCGCCGGCGGTCGGGGCTCTGCGGCCGAGGGGCCCGAGGTCCGGCACCGGACGCGTCACGTGGTCCCTCTCAGGGGCAGGCGTACGTGGAGGCGCCATGTCTCTCCGTCGGCGCCGGCCTCGGCCGCGCCGCCCAGCAGGCGGGCACGGTCGGTGATGCCGCGCAGGCCGTGGCCGCCGCCGGGGCGCGTGGCGCGGGCCTCGCCGAGGGGGTTCTCGACGGAAATCCGCAGGTCGTCGTCGCGCACGTCGACGCGCAGCGCCACGGTGACGTCCGCGCCCGCGTGCCTGAGCGCGTTGCTCAGCCCCTCCTGCACGATGCGGTACGCCTCGCGCGAGACCAGCGGCGGCAGCGCGCCGGGGTCGGCGGTGACCGCGGCGGTCACCCGCAGTCCGCCCGCGCGGGTGCGGTGCAGCAGCCCGTCGAGGTCGGCGGCGAGCGTGGGTGCCGGCGCGGTGCCGGGGGCGTCGCCGTCGCGCAGTACGCCCAGTACGGCGTCGAGTTCGCCGACCGTGCGACGCGTGGTCTCCTCGATCGCGGCCAGCGCCTCGCGGACGAACTCCGGGTCGGTGTCCAGGACCCGGCGGGCGGCGCTCGCCTGGAGGGTGACCGCGCTCAGGGCGTGGCCCACGGAGTCGTGCAGCTCGCGCGCGAGCCGGTTGCGGACGGCGAGCGCGGCGGCGCGGGCCTCGGCCGCCGCGACCCGGTCCTCGGCGGAGGGGCCGAGCAGCGCGGGCGCCCAACGGGCCAGCAGTGTGCCGCAGGCGGCGGCGCACCCGGCGAGCGCGACCAGCATCGCGGCCCCCGCGACCGGCGCGAGCGCGAGCGCCCAGGTGTGCTGGAGGACGCCGGGCATCCCCATCCGGTCGTCCCGCAGCGCCGGCACGAACGGCAGCACGATCAGCGCGGCCGCGAACGGCGGCACCGCGAGCGACATCCCCGCTATGACCCCGCCGAAGCCCAGGTGCAGGGTGAACCAGGCCGCCGTGCGCCCCTTCTCGCCCTTGGTGCGGGCGGGCCCGTGGGCGAGCCGGTCCGGCTCGACCCCGCACAGCGACCGCACGACGCCGGACTCCAGGGGCCGGGTCAGCGGGAACAGCGAGGTGACGGCGGCGAGCGGCAGCCCGACGGCGAACGAGGCCAGTTGCAGACGCAGCGAGCCGAAGACGTTCACGTCCCCGGCGACCGGGCCGACGACGACCGAGCCGACCAGGACGTACGGCATGGCGAGCGCGCCGCCGAGGATCAGATGGATCCACCGCAGTCGCGCCCGCCGCCCGAACAGCAGCCCGGCGAACACGGTCACGGCCGGGTGCCGAGGGCGGCCGACCGCCGGACGAGGAAGTGGGCGCCGACTGACGCGAGGAGCAGGCCGACGGTCATCTGGCCAGCGTAGGTGAGCGTCATCAGCGCTGTCGGCCGGTCGGCGGGATCGTCGGCCGGCATCAGCGTGGCCAGCAGCACCCAGCCGCCCCAGCAGGCCGCCGCGCCGGAACAGACCCAGGTCGACGCGAGGGGCACCGTGACCGGCAGGACGCGGGCGTGGCGGAAGGCGAGCAACAGGGCGCCGACGACGGCCCCGACGAGGAACGCGACGTGCATGCCGTCCAGTACCTGGAAGTCGGTCGTGCGGTTCTCGTCCCCGAGCCCCGCCGTGCCACCGCACGCCCAGTACAGCCGGACGGCGAGCGGGAGGGACGCGAGGACCGTCGTGGCGACGGCGACGGCCTTGTACGGCGTCCCGACGGCGCCGGCCGGGAGTTCCCACATCCGCCCGCGCCACAGCTGTCCCCAGCGGTCCCGGGCGTAGAGCACGAACAAGGCCCCGAGGGCGAGCCCCTGCACGATGAACCCCGTGTACACGACAGCGAACACCCATTCCTGGAGGAAGGGTTCGCGCCCCGGACCGGGCGTCGTCGCGGTGTCACCGCCCAGCGCCCGGGTGAGCAGCTGCAGCGGGAACCCGGCCATGATCGGCGCGAGCAGCCCAGTGGCGACCCACACGGGGAATGCCAGCAGCCACGCGGGCACCCGCCGGCCCCACGGCCGGGTCAGCACCAGCGCCAGCACGATCACACAACTGTCCAGCAGGACGGAGACCCCGTTGGCGACGATCATGGTCACCCGGTGGTCCAGCAGCGCGCTGCCCTCCGGGATGCCGATCCGGCTCCCCGCGATCCAGGCGGCCTTGAGCCCGAGGTACGGCAGGCAGGAGAGCACGGCCACGGCGCGCAGCAGCCGGCGGGTCCGGGTGGGCCTCGGCGCCGTGGCGGTCGGTGCGGGCGTGGGTGCGAACGTCTGCGTCATGCCTCCACGCTCCCGCGCGGACACCCCCCGGCACGTCACGCCCACCGACGATCCGCCTCCGCCGCGCGGCGGAGGGGGTCAGTGCGCGAGGTGGAGGACGACCTCGTCGATCTCCTCGCCCCGCGCCGCCGCGAAGCCCCTGGCCCGGGCGCTCATCTCGAAGCCGCACTTCTCCAGGACGCGGCGCGAACCCGTGTTGTCGGCCGCCGCGCGCCCGTAGAGCGGGCGGTCCCGCACCTCGGCGAGCAGGGCCCGCAACGCGGCCGTGGCCACGCCCTGGCCCCAGTACGCCCGGTCGACCCAGTACGTCACCTCGCGCTCGCCCGGCTCCCCGTACACCGCCGCGCTGCCGACGACGTCACCGTCGCCGAGGATGGTTCGTACGACGTCATGGGAGGCCCGGATCTTTCTCCAATGGGCCTCGAAAGCGTCCCGGTCGGTCGGATCCTTGTGGGTGAAGGCCGCCATGTGCAGGGCCTCCGGATCGTTCATCTGCCGGAAGAAGACGGGCAGATCGCTGTCGTGAACCTCGCGCAGTGCGATGAGCATGGCTCAGAGCCTACGCGTGGCCAGTGTCAGCCGGTCCCGCGCGTCGAACAGCGCGTCCTTCACCATCTGTTCGTGCGCCGGCGTCAGCCGCGCCACCGGTACGGAGCAGCTGATCGCGTCCCGCGCGGGGGTGCGGTAGGGCACCGCCACGCCGAAGCAGCGCAGCCCCAGCGTGTTCTCCTCGCGGTCCACGGCGAAGCCCTGCTCCCGCACCTGGCGCAGCTCCTCGATGAGCTTCTCCCGGTCGGTGATGGTGTGCTCGGTGAGCGCCGGCAGCGTCTGAGGCAGCATCTTGCGGACCTGCTCGTCGGTGTACGTGCTCAGCAGCGCCTTGCCCAGCGACGTCGAGTGCGCGGGCAGCCGCCGGCCGACCCGGGTGAACGGCCGCAGGTAGTGCTGCGACTGCCGGGTGGCCAGATAGACGACGTTCGTGCCGTCCAGGCGCGCGAGGTGGATGGTCTCCGTCGTGTCGTCGGAGAGCCGGTCCAGCGTCGGCCGCGCCGCCGCGACCACCTCGTCGCCGTCGATGTACGAGGTGCCGACCAGCAGCGCCCGTACCCCGATGCCGTACCGCGTGCCCGTGGCGTCCGTCTCGACCCAGCCCAGCTCCACCAGCGTGCGCAGCAGCATGTAGAGACTGGACTTGGGATAGCCGACGGCCTCCTGGACCGACGCGAGGGAGTGCATACCGGGGCGTCCGGCGAAGTACTCGAGCAGTTCAACCGTCCGCACCGCGGACTTGACCTGCGCTCCGCCCCCCGTATCGCCAGCCGACATCGCCCTTGACCCCTTCGTTCGCCGGGAAATAGTCTCGAACAGCATATTCATCACCAGAGACAGCGTTCAGTATATCGAACGACTGCGATGCAGAACACGTTCCGATGCACGTGGAGGGACCCGCGGTGGCAGCAGCACCAGTCTGGAGTGTCGACCCCCGTACCGGGAAGCAGCGTGAACAGGTCGCGGTGGAGGCCACCGCCCGGGAGGTGGACGACGCCGTCCGCGCCGCGCACGCCGCCCAAGGCGCCCTCGCGGACCGTACCGTCCGCGCGGCCTTCCTGCGCGGTGCCGCCGAGGAACTGAAGGCCGCCGAGGACACGCTGGTCGAGGCCGCCGACGCGGAGACCGCGCTGGGCCCGGTCCGGCTCACCGGCGAACTCGCCCGCACCTGCTACCAGCTGCGGGCCTTCGCGGACATCGTCGACGAGGGCGAGTTCCTCGGTGTCGTGGTCAACCACCCCGACGACACCGCCACCCCGCCCGTCCCGGACCTGCGCCGCTACAAGGTGCCCCTCGGCGTCGTCGCGGTCTACTCGGCCTCCAACTTCCCCTTCGCCTTCTCCGTCCCCGGCGGCGACACCGCCAGCGCCCTCGCGGCCGGCTGCCCGGTCGTCGTCAAGGCCCACCCCGACCACCCGGCCCTGTCCGAACTGGTCGCCAGGGTGCTGCGCCGCGCCGCGGCCCGGCACGGCATCCCGGACGGCGTCCTCGGTCTGGTGCACGGCTTCGACGCGGGCATCGAACTGATCCGGCACCCGCTGGTCTCGGCGGCCGGCTTCACGGGCTCCGTCCGTGGTGGCCGCGCGCTGTTCGACGCGGCGGCGGCGCGGCCGGTGCCGATCCCCTTCCACGGCGAGCTGGGCTCGCTGAACCCGGTCGTCGTCACGGAGGCGGCGGCCGCCGAGCGGGCGGACGCGATCGGCGCGGGGCTGGCCGGTTCGATGACCCTGGGCGTCGGCCAGTTCTGCGTGAAGCCCGGCCTGGTCCTGGTGCCGGCGGGCGCCGCCGGTGACGGCCTGGTCAAGACGCTCACGGACGCGGTCAGCGACACCGACGCCGGGGTCCTGCTCGACCACCGCATGCGGGACAACTTCGTCGCCGGCGTCGCCGAGCGCGCGGCGCTGCCCGACGTGGACTCGCCGGTGACGCCGGGCGCGGGCGGCGAGCACACCGTCGCGGCCGGGTTCCTCACGGTGCCGGCGGCGCGGCTGGCGGCGGAGGGGGAGCACGACCTGCTCCTGGAGGAGTGCTTCGGGCCGGTCACCGTGGTGGCCCGCTATCAGGACGAGGACGAGGTACGGGGCGTGCTGTCGCGGCTGCCGGGGAACCTCACGGCGACCGTGCAGCTCTCCTCCGGAGAGGTGGCGGGGGAGGGAGGTGGCGCCGAGCTGCTCGGTGCGGTGACGCCGCTCGCGGGGCGGGTGCTGGTGAATGGGTGGCCGACGGGGGTTGCCGTGGCGGCGGCTCAGCATCACGGGGGGCCGTATCCCGCGACGACGTCGACGTCCACGTCGGTGGGGGGGACGGCTGTGGAGCGGTGGCTGCGGCCGGTGGCGTATCAGGGGGTGCCGGAGGTTTTGCTGCCGGCTGAGTTGCGGGACGGGAATCCGTTGGGGGTGCCTCGGCGGTTCAACGGGGTGCTTGAGCGGTAGCGGTAGCGCCGTGGGGGTGCGGGTTCGTCGCGGGGTGCTGCGCCGTCGTGGCTTGTCGCGCCCACGCGGCGGAGCCGCACATCGATACAGCCCCGCGCCCCTGAGTCACTCCACTCGGCCTGCGACAATCGGTTGATGCACATGAACCTTCCCGAACTGCCCTTTCCCCTCCGTGCCTATGGTCCCGACGGCGACTGGTCCTACGAAGGCGGTGTGCTCACCGGGACTGCCGGGGCCCGGCAGGATCGGTTTGTGGCGCCGACCGGGGAGGCGTTGGACACCGTCTCCGACGCGCCCCGGTTGCTCGGCGCTCCCGACGGGGACTTCCAGCTCGTCGTCCGGGTCACGGTCGGGTTCAAGGGGGCCTTCGACGCCGGGGTGCTCTACGTGCATGTCGGTGAGCGGGCGTGGGCCAAGTTGTGTCTGGAGTACTCGCCGGACGTGCCCACCGTCTGCACGGTGGTCACCCGCGGACACTCCGACGACTGCAACTCCTTCACCGTGGAGGGGAGTTCCGTCTGGTTCCGGGTCAGCCGCAGCGGGCGGGCCTTCGCCTTCCACGCCTCGCTCGACGGTGAGCGCTGGACGTTCGTCCGCCTCTTCACGCTCGGCGACGCGGACGAGACCGGCGCGGCCCTGGTCGGCTTCCTGGCCCAGGCGCCGACGGGGGAGGGCTGCGTCGTGACGTACGACCGCCTGGAGTTCCGGCCGGGCTGGCCGGCGGACCTGCGCGACGGCAGCTGACGCAACCGGAAGGGTGGGTCCGCGCGTCCTGCGGTGCATGATCAGCGAACGTGTGACCGGAAGCAGGGTGATCCGCACCGTCCTGCCCGCCGAGGCCGAGACGGTCGCCGCCCTGCACGCCCGGGCCCGGGCGACGTACTACCCCGACGGGCTGCCCGACGACGGGCTCGACTGGGCGGCCCTCTGGCGCACCGCCGTCGAGCGGGCCGACGGGCACGTGCTGTGCGCGGTGGAGCGGGGGCGTATCGCCGCCATCGCCTCGTTCCGGGTCCCGGAGGGCGGGTCGGCGGACACGGTCAAGCTGTTCCAGTTCCACGTCGACCCCGACCACTGGCGCGCCGGTCTCGGCACCGCCCTGCACGCCGCCTGCGTCGAGCAGTGGCAGGCCGACGGACTGCGGGCGGCGGTGCTGGACGTGCACGTCGACAACCGGCGGACGCAGGCCTTCTACGCCCGTCTGGGCTGGGTCCCGGACCCGGAGCATCCGCCCGCCGAGGGCGACCACCACCTGTTCCTGCGTTTTCGGGTGCCCGGGGAATGAGGCCCGCTGCTTGAACGTTCACGTACGGGCGCGGAGAGGGCCTCCGCACCCGTACGACCTGGAGAAGAGCCGAGCCATGCGCGTCGAGATCTGGAGCGACATCGCCTGCCCGTGAACCAAGAGAACCTTAGGTTACCTTGGCGCTCTCACCAGCGGCTATGCCCAGGCAGCAGGAAGCCCCGTCTCTGGTGCGGGGGCTCCAGAGACGGGGCAGGACCGGTGCGCTCAGCTATCGGCGAAGCTCAGCGTTCCGGGGATCGTTGGGGTGGCCGTAGCGCATGTGTGCGTCCATGCTCCGCACCACGTCTCCCGCTTGCTCACCATCGTTGTCGCGCATGGCAACTCTCAGCGCAGCGCGGAGACCTCCGCAGACAGGGCATGAATCAGCGTCGACCAGGCCGGCGCGCGGCACCAGGATTCCGTCAAGCATGGGGATGTCTCCTGATCTCCCGCGCTGCCTCAAAACGGTCCCAGGCGTTGCCCGCACGCTTCGCGTTTTCCAGCGCCGTAGATGCCTCCGCGCATGTCTGGCAACCAGGCTTCGGGTGCGCTTCGTACAACCAGTCATCGAGCGGCAGGACAACGGGGGCTTCCTGATATCTACGCGGCTCAGTCACAGCGCAACACCCCATACACGCGCTGAACGTAGGCGCTGGTCATGAGGATGCTCCGTGATTTCTCGGCTACAGCGCTCTATGGCGTCCGGCGCGTTGGCTTCCCTGGCAATCTCACGGGAGTTGGCCAGCGCGATACAGGTCGAGCAGCCTTCAACGCCTACAGGCTCCAGTAATGCGCCTCTTCCGCTGATCTCCGCCGTGGCCATGTCGTCCCCTCACGTCGACTGTCAGGCGTTCCACACTCCTTTGGGCACCGATCACTGACTAGCGGCCACCTGTAGGCCAACTGTCGGCCAGAATGGACGTATGGGCAGCAGCGTTGGGGCCAACATCAAACGGCTGCGCGAAGAGCGCGGCTGGAGTCAGGCACGGCTAGCGCGTGAGGTCTGTCTGACAGCGGGAGTGGTCGGTGATCCCGTGGGACGACAGGAAGTCAGCCGTTGGGAGACAGGCAAGCGCACCCCCCGCGAAAGGCTGCCGTTCCTTGCGAGCGCCCTAAGCGTTGCCGTAGACGTGCTCAGGACGCCCCAGGCGCCCGCTGAGCCACCTCTGCCGACCCTGGCTGACTTCCTGCCCGAAGGGGACCCGTTGGCCCCGCTGAGCGCGGCTACAGGACGTCAAGTCGGTATGGGACAAGTAGACGACCTACAGCAGCGCGTACACGGCCTCAGGCTTGCGGATGACGTGCTGGCCGGCAGAGACCTGATTCGCCCAGCACTCCGGGAGCTTCGCTCAGCCGTAAAGGTGTACCGCGAGGGAAGCCACACCAGCGATGTAGGACGCCAACTACTGCGGCAAGTCGGAGAGTTGGCTCAGATTGCGGGATGGATTGCGTCGGACGCTGGCCAGCACGCGGAAGCTGAGCGCATCTACCGGCTAGGAATCAGTGCAGCGCGACAGGCGGAAGACCATACCCTTGCCGGGAACATTGCCGGGTCACTTGCCTACCAGTTCAGCAACACGGGACGAACGGCCGAAGGCCTGACACTGGCGCAAGCCGCATTGCATGACGCTGGCAGCGAGGCCCCGCCGAAAGCCCGCGCGCTGTACCTGGACCGCGTTGCATGGGCGCATACGAAAGCTGGGGGAGTAACCAACGGGCAGGCTGCTATGCGAGCACTGGGGGCAGCCGGACAAGCCCTCAGCGAGGACAGCGCCGGGACGGAATCGCCGGCGTGGCTCTACTGGGTCGACGCTGGCGAACTCAGGGTCATGGAATCCCGCGTGTACACGGAGCTTCGGCGTCCCCTGCGCGCTGTGCCGTTGCTCCGGGAAGTCCTCAGCGGGTACGACGCGACGCATACGAGAGAAGTGGCGTTGTACCTCTCTTGGCTGGCCATTGCGCTGGCTGATGCCAACGAACCAGAAGAGGCGGCAGGCGTAGCAGATCGGGTCATTACGCTGAGTGCTGACACTCCGTCAGAACGAGTTGCCGAACGGGTCCGTGTGATTCTTAGCCGGTTGCAGGATTGCTTGGACGTGCCGGAAGTCGCTGCCCTACTTGCTGAGCACCGGGCGGCATGACCTGCCACGTCATCGATTCGCTACAGCGCACACCGACGCATACGCGCTGGCAGAGAAACACCCTGGTCAGAGATACAAGGCACGGCAGCCGGCGAATCCCTCAAATTTCCAGCTGCCAACAAAGGAAGCCCCGTACCGACCACCAGGAAGGAAATGGGTACGGGGCTTGGTACAGGCTTAGTCAGCGCGTCAAGGGCGTTCCAGGATCGGGGGCGGTAGATGTCTACGCTTTTTCCAGAGGCGCGCTCGACGTGGTGTGGTTCCATCATCGTTGAGAAAGGTGCTGGCAACGGCTGCGAAAGCATTTATGCCGAGCGTAAGTTCACCCGCCAAATGTTCAAGCGTGTGCAACGAATTCTCGTAGTCTTGGCGTGCGTCCTCTTCCGCGTCCTCATCTGTATGCGAATTAGCGATGCGGGGCCAGGAATCACGAAGATGGCGAGAATCGACCATTTGCCTGATGATGTCGAGATAAGCGTCAAGTAATACCGATGCAATCAGATTGACCGAGCGAGGACCCAAGAAGACTAGCTCAGTCCACAAGGCGTTGATCTCGCTACGCAGACGCTTTTCTTCCGCTTCTGTTGAGTCCTCATACCCGTCGTTGTCAAGGACGCGTTCCCTGAGTGCGATAGCAGACCGAATGAACGCCTTGTAGGCATCACTGCGAGGCTGGTGCCTGTCTTTGGTGTGCTCCGCCCTGACAGTCACGCGGATTGCCTCACGCTGCCACCATCCAGTTATCACCGCACCTGCCAGAGTGCCCAGGAGCGTTCCCACAACAGCAACGACAGTACCCATGGGGGTGATTCTCCGGGCGCCGGGGGCCGCTGTCTAGGGCGCGTTGTTCGTTACTCCGTATCAGCCCAATCGGTCACGCGCTGGTGCGCCTCTGGAATCTGGAAATCTTCGGAGTGAGCGCGGTGTGTGAATTGGTGCCAAGACCGGGCGGACACGAAAGCCTTGCGGTCTGCCGGGGCAATCTCCCACAGCGGACGGGCTAGCTCTTCGTCGCTGAACAATAGGCAGGCAGCAACGCGCGCCTTGTAATCGGCGGTCATCGGCAACTCTCTGGGCATAGGAAAGCCCCGGCCGGCGAGTGACCAGGGCATCGATAAGGAGGGTGTCTGAGGCAAGATCAGCCCACAGGAATGCCCCGTTTAGCCACGCTAGCTTTTTCCCTCCCTGCCGCGCACTTACGAGGGTGGGAGGGGGACCCCCGCCAGGTGGGTACGGTCAGCGGTGCCCTAGAAAGGCGGAATGTCCTGCGAAGCCTCGCGCCTATCTGCCCAGTACTGCCATTCACGCTGTGCCTGTGTCTGCCGCTGCCGTTCGGCTATGACTCCACCAGGCTGCGCACGCCCAGTCTCGCGGTTATGGCAGGGCACGCAGAGGGCGCGCAAGTGTTCAGACGCATTCGCATCAATAACACCTCGCTTAACCAGTTCCTTCCTGGACAGCGGATGGTGGTCGGCAACACGTGCTTCTCTGCCGCATAGGGCGCACCACGGATTCTGATAGATGAAGGCAGCGCGCTTGCGCGGCCAGTCCCTCCCGTAGGCGCTGGTGCCTTTCTCAGCACGTACAGCCGTGAGCATGTGTACATGATCGGCGCATGCCCGCTCCCTACCTGCTATCAGGTTGGGACAAGAGGGGGTCGCGGTACATCGCCGGCGGGGCAGTCTTGGCATGGGGGCACCTACGAGTTTTCGGGGGTGGGGGGTTCCGCTAGGGCACGAAATAGGTCCGCGTCGCTGAGCCGCTGCATGGCGGTAGCCGCGTCTATTGCTGCCTGAGTGTCGTCCAGCGCGTCTAGGTGGTCCTCAGCGTCACAGAGCATGTTGCGTAGAGCCTGTACCAGCCTTGCAGCCCTCTCGGGGTGGGGATTTCCCTCAGCGAGCATGGCGCGTAGCTCTTCGGCGTACCCGCTGGCGTAGCCCAGGGATTGAACCAGGGAGACAGCGTGCGCGGGTGCGTATTCGTCGGAAATCACGGCCGTGTCCTCGCGGCTTGGCTGACTACAGGAAGACGAATAGCCCGGTACTTCCACTGAGGCAGCGTTGTGGAAGTACCGGGCTAGGGTTCTACGCCGCAGCGTTGGTGATGCGAACGTGAGCACCAGCAACCGGCATGCCAAAGGCAACACGCATGGTGCCGCGCACACCGACGCGGTCAGAGGAGAAATAGGCGGAGCGGTCAACGTCTAGGCGCGTGTCCTCACGGGTGACCACAAGGAGATCATCCTTGCTGATGCCGTAAACGGTGTCTGCCGGAACATACGGGCTGACGATGATCGGACGGCCGAGAATGGTACGCCGGCCATCAGCGGTCAGGTCCGGGTTAAGCAGCGCCTTGTTAGAGCCGGTCGCGTCCTTGAGCTTCGCAATTTCAAGGGCAGCCGCAGCACCGGTCACCCAAGAGGTAATCCGGCCCCCGGAAGCCTCGCTGAGCGACACGGCCTCTTCGAACGGGTCAAGGTTCGTGTACGTCCCAGGCGCCTGCACCGTCGAGATGCCAGTCAGGGAGGCGAAGCCGGATGGGTTGGGCGAAGCCAGCGCGTTGAACAGTGCATTGTCTACGCTGTTCGCAATCTGCCGCGCGATGCTTCGCCCAATCTGGTCGGTCGCAGAGGGATTGCTGTCGTCGGCAAGCTCTCGGCTGACAATAGTCAGCCCTCCGAACTTCGCCGGGGAGACCACCAGTTCATCGAAGTCAGCATCAGACGGGGTAATCTCCGCGCCTTCGGCCACAGCGCCAACGGTCACGTCGGAAGCCAGAATCGGAATGCGGTAGTCGTGCGCCTGAGTGGTGACCTTCGTACCGGTCAGGTAGGCGACGGCTAGAGCCTCTACGGGCTTGGTGACAATCTCCCCGTACTCCGGGGGTAGAACGGCACCGCTGGCAGGCGTAAACATGGTCATGCGGAAATTCCTTGCGTTTAGGCATGTGCGCGAATGCGCGATGGAAGCCCGCTGTGCCTGACAGCGAGGAGGAACGGGCAACCAGGCCCAAACGTGAGAAATCCGCCGCCCACCTGGGGCCTAGCGGATTCTCAAAGGCACCTACGAAAGTCCGTAGGCGGATATTTAGTTGTACGGAAACCCCGGGGTTTCCTTAGCGCCCCTTGAACTTGAGGGCGTCCTGCATGGTGGGGGCGCGCTCTGGGACTTCGCGGTGATTCCCGCCAACCTCACCCCAGGGGCGATTGGGGTTTCCCAGCCCAGGGCGCTTAGCGAGCAACGCATCAACAGCGACATCAACAGCGTCCGGCATGACGTTCCCTTCCGGGTCGGTCATGTCATCAACGTTGGCCCCTCCAATTTCGAAGAGGTCAGCGCCGACGGATAGTTCCTTAGCTGCGTGCCCCTCAATCTCCTTGCGTAGGAGTGCAGTGATCCGGGCCTGTGCAGCCTCAAGCTTCGTTTCAGCATCGCGAAGCTTCGTCCGGTACTTCGCAGCCTCGCGGTTTGCGCTACTGCCCTCAGCCGGTGCCTGTGGCTCCTCCGTAGAGCCCTCAGCCGGCGAGACCTCAAGCTCAGTCATTGGCCTTCCGCGCCTCGCTGTAGATGTAAGTCAGAAGATGGGACGCTGGGCAATTCGTCGCGTACGTAACCACGTCGCGCGCCGTCATGTGGCTGCCATACAGCGTGCGCATGTCGTCCTCATCGAGGAAGAGAGCCTGTGCCAGCGATGAGACGGGGAGTTGAGTATCCGGCGCGTCGTGAGCCACAGCGGCGATAAGCTGGCAGGCTGCAAACTGAGTGTCAGCCAGCTCGGCAAGTAGAGACTTCATTTTGTTGTCCGTTTCGTGAGACCCCATCGCCCCCAGGTCGAAAGGACAAAGCGCCTGGGAGCGATGGGGAAGAATGTGGCCCGTCCCCGGGTAGGCATCGCGCCTGAGAGCCCCGGGAACGGGCGTGATGGGTGCCCAGCCCATATCGAAAGGCGGGATAAGTCACTATCCCTGACCGCTGTTGCCAGCGGAGTGTGTGGGCGCCCCCGAAAATTCGGAGGCGCGAGTATGGGTCAGGTCAAGCCACTTGCTCGGTAGAGCACGGAGACCAGCGAAGAAAGAACAATCAGCTCCGCTACGAACACGCGCGTCACGGCTGGCCACCAGGATGCTTCGCGTAGGCAGCGACTAGCCGGTCATGTGTTGCGCGCTCAGCGGCGATTGGCAGCCGGCTATAGCGCCTACCAAGACCCATGTTCTGGGCGTCCAGGAAGGCGTGTGCGGCCCTGGCGCTTGCTTCCCGGGACTCAGCCTCAACAGCGCGCCGTTCGGGGCTTACAGCGGCGTAGGCGGCCGTGATGAGCGGGGCAATGGCCTCTGCCAGTCCCTCGCGCCCAACGCGCCTATAGGCGTAGTCGAACTGGTTGTGGCAGCTACGGCACAAGGCAACGTAGTTCCGCGAGTGCTCGGACCAGACTCGGCCGTCTTCGCTGCGCTCATCAGGATCGTTGTGCAGGTACGCCCACTGATCAGCGGTCAGGAAGCACCAGGCGCAGGCATGGTACTTGGCCGGCAAGCGTAGCGCGTCAATGCGCTGGTGTGCAGTCCGGTACTCGGATGCAGAGGAAGTCATGGGAAAGGGTCGCTTTCACTGGGGTGCGGAAACGACTAAAGGCCCGTTCCGAGGCTCAGCATGATGGGCACCCCTGCCAGTCATGCGAGACGACCCGGAACGGGCCTTTAGCGTATGCGGTTTGCTTAGAGAGCGGCCCCCGCATGGGCGTCGTGGGCAGACCTCGAAAAGGGTGCGGTCCGCAGGATGGGAATTTTGGTCCCGACTGTAACTAGTGCGTCGAATGCCAGCGGGTTGCCTCTAAGGGCTCAAAATCTGGCGATAATGAGTGTCGACCTTAGAGCGTTATGAAGCCGTGACCTACAGTCCCAGAATGCGGCTGGAATTTAGGGGCCATACGAGCGACAGCCCCTCTGACCTGCGACAGTGACGAAGTGTAGGTTTGAGG
>NZ_JBHXNW010000066.1:14198-51717 GCF_042717365.1 Streptomyces sp. NPDC058534 | reverse complement strand
CGCGCTCGCCCCGTCAGCGCCTCCCCCTCGCGCACGCGCCCCCCAGAGCCGCCGTGCGCCGGGGCGACCCCGCCTGCCGGGCCGGGGGCGCGCCCCCCCCCCGCCGCAGCTTCTCCACCGCGCGGTCGGTGCGCTCGGACAGTTCCCGGTAGTCGGCGCCCGGCACCGCCGACGGGTCGGTGGCGTGGCGCACGGCCGCCAGCCGCTCGGCCTGAAGGGCGGCCACGGCGGCGCTGACGGGCGCCCGGACACCGGCGTCCACGCGCTGCACCTGCCGCAGCCGGGAGATGTCCTGGGCGGTGGTGACGGTTGCGTAAGCCCACAGGGCCAGCAGGGAGACGACGGGCACCATCAGCAGGCAGACGATCCTGGCGCGCACGGTGCGGGGCTGGACGCGCCCGCGCCACGCGCGCGTGGCGGCCGGTTCGGGTGCCTCACCCGTGGGCTCCGCCGGGCCCTCGTCGGCCGGCGGTCCGGCGTGCGCGCGACGTCCGCGCGCGGGTCGCTGGGACGGCGTGTCGGCGCCGTTTGCGGGGGTCGTACGGGGTGTACGCATGGCCTCCTCGCTCGGGACGGGGGTCGGGGCGTGGTCACGGGGCCGTTGGCGCGGATCCGCCGTCACCGGGCGGTGCTGCCTACGGGCCGGCGGGCCGCGGCGGACGCGTCGCGTTCCCCCGCCGTCGGTGACAGCGCGACGAAGGCCGAGGTCAGAAAGAGGTAGGACCCGAGGCCGACGGCGAGGGGGAAGATGAACTGCATCGCCGTGGCCCCGGGGAGCGCCTCCCCCGAGGGGGTGACCCGCACGCTCACCGCGAACATGCCGGTGTAGTGCATGCTGCTCACCGCCGCCCCCATGATCAGCGAGGCGAGGGTGACCGCGAGGGGCGACCTGCTGTTGAGCGCGGCCCACAGCGCCGCGGTGGCCGCGGCGACGGCGATGAGGACGGAGAGTCCGACGCGCACCGGGTCGTAGCTCACGGCTCCGTGCAGGCGCACGGCCGCCATGCCCAGATAGTGCATGCTCGCGACGCCGATCCCCGTGGTGAGGCCGCCGAGCAGGAGTGCCCGCGCGCGGCCGCGTCCGTAGCCGACCGCGAAGACGCCGGCGCAGACGACGATCATCGCTACGAGCAGGCTGGCGAGGGTGAGCGGCACGTCGTAGCGGATGTCGGTGCCGCTGACCCGGAAGCCGAGCATGGCGACGAAGTGCATCGTCCAGATGCCCGTGCCGATGGCCGAGGCCGCCGTCAGCAGCCAGTTGCGGCGCGAGCGCCCGGTGGTGGCGAGGGCGCGCACGGTGCAGCGCAGTCCGAGGGCCGCGCCGGTGCAGGCCATCGCGTACGACAGCACCGGGGTCAGCCAGCCGAGGGCGGCGTGGTCCAGGTGTCCCATGACCCCGGGACGTTAGTACCGGGAAGGGCGCACAGCGGGGGCGCATTTCGAAAGGTGTTGCTATCTGACACGGAGAAGCGCTGGAACGATCGCGTCACGCTCGAACGTGTGCACCTCGGCATCCTCCGCGCGTTTGGGGAATCATGCGGACCATGAGCGACGACCACACGCATGTCCAGGAGTTCTTCGGCGCCCGCGCGGCCGAGTGGGACAGCCGGTTCCCCGACGACGGGCCCGCCTACGCGGCCGCGGTGGCCGAGCTGGGGTTGCGGGAGGGTGACAGGGCGCTCGACGCGGGCTGCGGCACCGGACGTGCCCTGCCGCCGTTGCGGGCGGCCGTGGGGCCGTCGGGGCTGGTCCTCGGGGCCGATCTGACACCTGCCATGCTCCAGGCCGCCCTACGGGCCGGGAGGGACCGTGACGGACGGTTGCTGCTGACCGATGCCGCCGCGCTGCCGTTGCGCTCGCGGTCGCTCGACGCCGTGTTCGCGGCGGGCCTCATCGCGCACCTCCCCCAGCCCGGCGGGAACCTGCGGGAACTGGCGCGCGTCGTGCGTCCCGGCGGCGTGCTGGCACTGTTCCATCCGATCGGCCGGGCGGCGCTCGCGGCACGGCAGGGGCGGCGGATCACGCCGGACGACCTGCGTGCACAGGCCAACCTGCGGCCGTTGCTGGCCGGTTCGGGATGGCGCATGACGTCGTACGTCGACGAGGACGACCGCTTCCTGGCCCTGGCCGTGCGCGAGAGCTGACGGTCGCCACGCACGCCCGCGGCCTCCGGAGCCTCCCGGGCCGGCCTCAGCTCGCTGAGCGGGACGATCGGCTCACTCGGCGGGCGACGTGTCGATGTGGCGGACCGGGCAGCCCCGCACGCCGGGGACCGGGCGGGTGCCCAGCTCGGTCAGCCGGTAGCCCGTCGGGTAGCCCTTGATCTCCCGGTTCTGCCGGGCGTGGTGCGGGGCGCTCCTCGGGGGCATCAGCCGGACGGCGCGCCCGCGCAGCCGCACCGCGCGGCGCGCGATCGCACGCGTGGTGGGGCTCGGCGGGGTGTACCGGAAGGCGCGCAGAAGGGGCTCGTCGAGCAGGGCGAGTGTCCCGGCGCGCAGGAGAGGCGCGAGGGGGCGCGGATACCAGGAGGCCATGAGGTCGAGGGTGGCGTCGGACACCCGGCGGGCGCTCTCGTCCCAGGCGAAGTGGGCTGCCTCGTAAGCGTCGAGGCAGTCTTCGAACTCCTCGTAGGACCCGGGGATGTCCTGGATTCCCATGTGCCGTCCCAGCGTGCGGTAGTGGACGGCGGAGGCGACGGTCTCGTGCCGCGACATCCTGCGCCATGCGTAGGCGTCGATCCAGCGTTTGGGAGTCACGACGAACGTGCACAGGACGTACCTCATGTCGTCGTTGCCGATGTCGTAGCCGCGGTGCATCCGGTTGATGCGCCGGATGGCCGTGCGGCCCTGCTCGCTGCCGAAACCGTGCTCGACGACGGCGTCGAGAAGCAGCGCCGTGTCGTCGTACCGCTTCTGCGTCCGGTCGGTGAACTCCGCCGTCTCGGCCAGCAGCCGGCCGATGCTCGGCACGGCATAGGTGCGGAAGAGGGCCAGCTCCAGGGCACGGGTGAAGTCCCAAGGGAACTCGTAGGCCGAGGACAGCCGGTAGATCTCGGAGGCGTCCTCGTGGGGGTCCATGCGCCGGATCTCCGCCAGCCGTTGGAAGCGCTTCACCGTGGCCGTCCCCTTCTGCCGTCGAGGCTTCAACTCTACGTTGAGTAGCAGGAGATGCACGATCGGCCATGGTGATCGGCAGGAGAGGGTGGTCCGCTTGTTCAGCAGGATCCGCGAGGCTTGGGACAGATCTCGCGCCGCCCGGCGCACGGAGGGTAAAGCGGGAGGGGTACCGAGGTCGCACAATCTGTTCGAGGCCGCGGCCGCGTACGTCTCCGCGTGTGCGGACGACGACCAGGACCGGATCGACGAGGCGTCGGGGTGGGTGTCGCCGGAGGCTCTGTCGTTCGGGGTGAACGAGCTGGCGTGCCGCGCCGTGGTCGCGCTCGCGCGGGAGCGCGACCAGTGGCCGCGGGACGTCGCCCGCGCGCTCCTGGGGCTGCCCACGACCTGACCGTCGGATCCCCGTGGCGCGTGGTCGATTCGCCCCCGTCCAGCCGGAAAACTGCAGCTCGGGTGCGTCTGGGAGTCGTGACAAGGCATTCCCGGGCGCACTAGGGTGCGCGCCATTGGACGAACCGATGGGGAGGCTGGGATGGCCGGGACGGATGAGGACGCCGTCGCCGCCGCGGACGATGCGCTCTATGTGCTCACGGCGGTGTTGCTGACGCCGGCGAAGTTTCCGAGTGTGCTGGGCGACGACTACCCGGAGGCGTGCGCCGCGCTCGGTCTCCCGCCGCTGGCCGACGGCTACGGACTGGTGCTCGGCCAGGACGGTGACGGTGCCCGGTGGACCGTCGTCGTCGATGACGTGTCGCTGGTGGCCGTGGCCGTGGCGTCCTGGGACTGCGGCATGGAGTACGACCTGTCGCCGGACGAGCGCACGGTCGTCGCGGCACTGCCCGGCTGGCCCCTGGCGGTCGCCGTGGCGGCGCCCGGCGTACCCGCGCCGCACGACCCCGGGCCCGAGTCCGCCGACCAGCCCGCGCTGTGCCCGCCGGACACCACGGTGTGGGGGCCCGCCCAGCGGCGTCTGGGGGCCGACGAGATCGCCATGCAGTGGGCACAGTGGCGGGAGCAGATCGACGACGCGGAGTTCCCGGCGGCGGGTGGTGGCGTGACGGGCGGCGGCGACGGGCCGGTGGGCGACGCCCCGTCCGGCGACTCTTCCGACGCCCCTTCCCGCGACATGGAGGCCGGCGCCAGTACCAGCGCGGGCACGCGCGACGACGCGCCGGTCTCGACCGGCACCGCGGACGGCGAGGACGACGCGGCGGCCTCGGGGCACGGCGGTGTCCGGAGGGTGCTCGCGGAGGCCCGCTCCTACGTCGACACGCCCCCGCCGCTCGGACGGGTCCGGTCGTCGTTCGCGCCGGGGGACGCGCGGACGCTGCGGGCCGACGGCCCCGGCTGGTCGCTCGTCGCCCGAACCGACGACATCGCCTTCATCCTGCTCGACGAGGAACCCGGTGAGGTCCTGCCGGTGGGCCGGGGGCCGTCACTGCCCGGCCTCCTGGAGGCCCTCGACAAGATGGCCGTACGTCCGAGCTGACCAGGGGCACCGGGGTACCGACTGTCTTCAACCTCCATGACCGGCCTCCTCCCCATGTGGCTCCAGCCCATGGAAGGGGTCGTGGCGGGCCCGCACGATGGGGCAGCCCTCGACCTCACTCCCCCGTCGCGTCCGGAGGCCCTGATGCGTCTGCCCCGTGGTGTCCCGTTCCTCGCCGCCGTCCTGACGGCCGTCACGCTCACCGGACCGGCTCCCTCGGCCTCCGCCGCGGCGGAGGCGGGAGGGCACTGTGCCCGGCTGGAACGCGTGCGGGTGCCGGGCGCGGCCCTGCAGCGTGGCGCCTGCCTGGACGATCTGACCACCACCGGGCTGGCGGGCACCCGGTACACCGACCTGGCCGACCAGGCCGGACTGACGGCCGCCGGCACCCGGACACCGTCGGGCGTTCCGGGCATCCAGGTCGACGGGTACTTCCCGGACTCCTCTCGCTTCAACACGACGCACGGCTGGCGGCACGACGCGCAGTTCGTGATCCGGCTGCCGGACCGCTGGAACGGTGGCCTGGTCGTGACGGGAGCGCCCGGGAACCGCAAGCAGTACGCCACGGACAAGGCGATCTCCGACCGGGTCCTCGCGCAGGGGTACGCGTACGCCGCCACCGACAAGGGGAACAGCGGAACCGACTTCTACAGGGACGGCGTCCGTCCCGGAGACGCGGTCGCCGAATGGAACACGCGCACCACCCAGCTGACCCGGGCCGCCCGGCGGGTGGCGGCCCAGCGCTACGGCCACGCGCCACGTCGCACGTACATCACCGGCGTCTCCAACGGCGGCTATCTCACCCGCTGGCAGTTGGAGAACCACCCCGGGCTCTACGACGGCGGCGTGGACTGGGAGGGGGCCTTGTGGACGGCGGACGGGCCCAGCCTGCTCACCTCGCTGCCGACCGCGGTCGCCCGGACGCTGGGCGCGGCCCGGGACGAGGACCTGTACGCGGCCGGGTTCGCCCGTGACTCCGAGTTTCTGTGGCCGTACCACGAGAACGCCTACTGGGGCGTGACGCAGAAGATCTACCGGGCCGAGTTCGATCCGGCGTACGACCCACGCTGCCCGGGCCCCACGGCAGGCTCCTCCTTGGAAGAGATTCTCGCGCCATGCGCCTCCGACGCCGCCTATGACTACACGGCACGTCCTGCCTCCGTCCATCGCGCGGTGGCCCGGGTGGCACTGACCGGACGCATCGGGAAGCCGTTGATCACGCTGCACGGCGATCTGGACGCGCTGCTGCCCAAGGCCGCCGACTCCGACGTGTACGCGCGCATGATCGACGCGCGCGGACGAGGCGTGCTGCACCGCTACTACACGGTCCGGGGCGGGACTCATGTCGACGGGCTGTACGACACGTATCCCGACCGGCTGCGGCCGATCCTGCCGTGCTTCCGGTCGGCCTTCGACGCCCTGACCGCGTGGGTGGAGCGGGGTACGCCACCGCCCGCGGACCACACGGTCGGCGAGCCCGCGGACGGCGACGTGATCGACTCCTGCCCCTTGCGCTAGCCGGGCACGAAGCGGCGCCGGCGCGTCAACGCCCTATCTCCTTGCGCGTGGTCCGGCGCAGCCTGCGCCGCTGGGAGGGGTCCAGGGTGAGGTAAGCGGCGGCCGGGACTCCCAGAACTATCAGCAGGGCGGCCCACCAGGGCAGCCAGATCAGCAGGATGAGCCCGACCGCCACACCCCCTGCTGCGACCTTGGCGTTCTTCGACATGGTGTCGCCTCCTTCGCGGCCACTGCCGCTCTCTGTCCTGAAAACGGGCCCGCGCTCCCGGCGGTTCCGTACCGCGACCCTGAGACGTCCCTGAGTCCGGACCCCTACAACCCCTGAGAGACCCGTCGGCGCATCCGCCCGCTCGTCGGCGCATCCATCCGTCCATCCGTCCATCCGTCCATCCGGAGAGAACACCTCTCCACTTGAATAGTGACCCATGCCACAGCACATCCACACCCCGTGACCTCAGGAGTGGTGTACAGTCGGCCGCCGCATACTGACTAGTCAAATTTGAGGAATACATCATCACCGTGCAGACCGCTCTCCCGGAAACCCCTTCCGAGATCTCCGCACTCGTCGGCTGCTGTGCTGTCTTCCTGCCCGGTGAACCCGGCCGCACCGGCGCCGTGGCGTTCTGGCGGCCCGACGGCGCCGCGCCCGGAAGCGCCCCGCCGGGCGGCCGGGAGAACCCGACCGCCGAGGACCTGACCGTCGTCCTGCCCGACGGCGACGGTGTGGGACGGGTGAGCGTGCCCGCAGTGGTGTTGCCGCTGCAGGCGGCTCTGCCGGTCCTCACGCACGCGCGTACCTCCGCGCACGCCCACAGGTCGTCGGTGTTCTGGGGCGCGGTCGCCGTCGAGGCACTGCACCTGGTCGCGCGCGGGCTGCTGCTGCCCGGCCTGTCCACGGCCGACCACGATGCCTGGCGGGCCGGCCCACTGGGCGCGGAGGAGACCGAGCGGGTCCGCCATCTCGCCGCCGCCATGCCGCCCGAGGCGCACGCGGTCCCGGTCGACGACACCGAACCGCTGCGGCTTCCCGACCCGGAACGGCTGGTCCGCGCCTTCCTGGACGCCGTATCGGACACGCTGCCCCGCTCTCCCGCCGCCGCACTGGTGACGGCCGGGCCCGCCTACGCCTCGCGGGAACCGCGGCGGATGCCCGAACTGCGCGAGTGGGCCGCCGATGTCGCCGCGGGACACGACGCGGGTGTACGGCTGTCCTTGCGCGTCGAGGTGCGGGGCCTGTCGGCCGCCGATCCCGCGGAGGACCGGCCGGCGTTCCGGGCGGTGCTCCAGGTGCACAGCGTCAGCGACCCCGCGCTCGTCGCCGACACCGCCGACGTGTGGGCCGGCACCGTGGGCGAGGCGTTCGGCACGCGCGCGCGTATGGACGCCCTGCTCGCCCTGCGCCGTGCGGCACGGGCCTGGCCGGCGCTCACACCACTGCTGTCGGCCGCCGTACCGGACGCCGTCGAGCTCTCGGACGAAGACGTGACCGAGTTGCTCGGCACGGGGTCCCGCGCACTCGCGGGCGCGGGAGTCGACGTGCACTGGCCGAGGGAGCTGGCCCGCGATCTGACAGCACGCGCGGAGGTCGGACCGCCGGACGAGCGGGCACCCCTTACGGCCGCCGCCGAGGGCGGCCCTTCGCTGCTGTCCGCCGACGCGCTGCTCGCCTTCAACTGGACGTTCGCCCTGGGCGAAATGAACCTCACGCACGAGGAGCTGGACCTGCTCGCCGAGGCCGGCCGGCCGCTCGTGCGCCTGCGCGACCAGTGGGTGCTGGTCGACCCCGCCGAGGTCCACCGCGCCCGCGCCCGGCAGGACCACAAGGTCGCGCCGGTGGACGCGCTCGCGGCCGTTCTGACCGGCTCGACGGACGTCGACGGACACCGCGTCGAGGTACGCCCCACGGGATGGCTGGCGGCGCTGCGGGAGCGGCTGGCCGACCCCGAGGCGCAGGAGGCAGTCCCGCAACCCGCCGCGCTCGACGCCACGCTGCGCGACTACCAGCGGAGAGGGCTCAACTGGCTGGTCCGCATGACGTCGCTGGGCCTCGGCTGCTGCCTCGCCGACGACATGGGCCTCGGCAAGACCATCACGCTGATCGCCCTGCATCTGCACCGGCAGACCGACCCGGCCGCCGCCGGGCCCACCCTGGTGGTCTGCCCGACCTCCCTGATGGGCAACTGGCAGCGGGAGATCGAGCGGTTCGCGCCCGGCACGCCCGTACGCCGCTTCCACGGCACCCGACGTGACCTGGACGGTCTCGCGGACGGCGAGTTCGTGCTGACCACCTACGGGACCATGCGCATGGACACCGAACGGCTCTCCGCCGTGCCGTGGGGCATGGTCGTGGCGGACGAGGCCCAGCACGTGAAGAACCCGTACTCGGAGACCGCGCGCCAACTGCGCTCCCTCGGCGCACGCGCGCGTGTGGCGCTCACCGGCACTCCGGTGGAAAACAACCTCTCGGAGTTGTGGGCCATCCTCGACTGGGCCACCCCGGGCCTGCTGGGCCGGCTCGGCACCTTCCGCCGTCAATACGCCCAGGCCGTCGAGAGCGGCGAGGACCCTGCCGCGGCGGAGCGGCTGGCCCGGCTCGTACGGCCCTTCCTGCTGCGACGCCGCAAGTCGGATCCGGGGATCGCACCGGAGCTGCCGCCGAAGACCGAGACCGACCGTCCCGTGTCGCTGACGGCGGAACAGACGGGCCTGTACGAGGCGGTGGTGCGCGAGGCGCTCGCGGAGATCGCCGGGGCCGACAGCATGGCGCGACGCGGCATGATCGTGAAACTGCTGACGAGCCTCAAGCAGATCTGCAACCACCCGGCGCAGTTCCTCAAGGAGGACCGGCCGAGGATCGGGGGCCGCTCGGGGAAGCTGGAACTGCTCGACGAGCTGCTCGACACGATCCTCGCCGAAGAGGCGAGCGTGCTGGTCTTCACGCAGTACGTGCAGATGGCCCGCCTTCTCGAACGGCACCTGGCCGCTCGCGGCGTGGCGTCGCTGTTCCTGCACGGCGGCACGTCCGTCACGGCACGCGAGTCGTTGGTCCGCCGGTTCCAGAAAGGGGAGGTGCCGGTCTTCCTGCTGTCACTGAAGGCGGCGGGCACCGGGCTGAACCTCACGCGCGCGGAGCACGTCGTGCACTACGACCGCTGGTGGAATCCGGCTGTCGAGGCGCAGGCCACCGACCGTGCCTACCGCATCGGCCAGACCCGCCCCGTGCAGGTGCACCGGCTGGTCGCCGAAGGGACGATCGAGGACCGCATCGCCACCCTGCTGCACCGCAAGCGGGAACTCGCCGACGCGGTACTGGGTACGGGCGAGGCGGCATTCACGGAGCTGACGGACGCGCAACTGGCCGACCTGGTGGAACTGCGAGGGGGTACGCGATGACCGGGTACGACGAAGGCACGGAACGGACGTTCGCCGCGCTGCCGCCCGCGCACGGACGGGGCTTCGCCCAGACCTGGTGGGGCCTGGCCTGGCTGAAGGCGCTGGAGGACGCGGCCATGGACGCGGCCCAGGTGAAGTCGGGCCGCCGTCTCGCACGCGCGGGAGCGGTCGGCGCCGTGTCGGTGCGGCCCGGGCGCATCACGGCCGTCGTCCAGGACCGGGATCGCACGGCACATCGGGCCGACGTCCTGCTGGAGCAGCTGTCCGACACACAGTGGGATCGTTTTGTCGACATGGCGATCGAAAGGTCCGGGCATGTCGCGGCACTGCTGGACCGGGACATGCCCCCGCACCTCGTGGAGGACGCCGCGACCGCCGGCATCGATCTGCTGCCCGGCATGGGCGACTTGGAGCCGGAGTGCGACTGCGGTGCCTGGGACCACTGCGGGCACACCGCCGCCCTCTGCTACCAGGTGGCCAGGCTGCTGGACCAGGACCCGTTCGTCCTGCTGCTGATGCGAGGCCGCGCGGAGGGCGCCCTGCTCGAAGCACTCCAGGCGCAAGGCAGCCCACCCGCGCGGGAGTCCGCGTCCCGCAGGGAGGGTGTGGACGCCGGCGAGGCGTACGCGGCGGGGCACCTACTGCCTCCACTGCCGCCGCCGCCCGAACTCGGGGACGGCCCTGGTGTGCCGGCGTCCCTGGACACCGACACGGCACCCCCGTACGGCGTCGATCCGTCCGCCGTGGCCCACCTGGCCTCCCGAGCGGCCGCGGACGCGCACCGCCTGCTCGCCGAAGCCCTGCGCGGCGGGCAGGAGGCGCAGGCCGCGGGCAGGGAGGCGACGGCGGTGCAGGACGCGGTGCGACTGGCGGTGGGCGAGCCCGGACCCGACGTGCTGAACCGCCTCGGCGGGGGTTCGGGGCGCACCCCGGAGGCGCTGGCCGTCGCCGTACGGGCGTGGCGGCTCGGCGGTGGGACCGCCCTGTCCGTGCTCGAGGAGGAGTGGACACCGGAGGGCGACGCGCTCGCACGCGCGCGTGCCGCACTGGAGTCGGCCTGGGAGGACGAAGAACGACCGTCGTTGCGGGCGCGGGCCAACCGGTGGACCGTCGTCGGCCAACCGCGGCAGCTCCGCCTGGACCACGACGGCCGTTGGTGGCCGTACCGCAAGGAGCGCGGTCGCTGGGTGCCCGCGGGCGGACCGGTCCAGGACCCGGCGACGGCACTGGCCTCGGCCGCCCCGGGGGCGGTGGACGAACCCTGACGCCCCGGCCCCGCGCCGGTCACGGCGTGGGGGCGGTGGACCAACCCTGACGTCCCGGCCCCGCGCCGGTCACGGCGTCGGGGACGGGGCGCTCCCCGCGCGAAGGCTCCGGCTCCTTCCGGCGCAAGGAAGGAGCCGGAGCCGACCAGTCCCCAACGGGGCTCCTCAGCGGAATCCCCGACGGGCCCCCTGTGGTGGCTCAGCGGGCGCCGAGGAGGTGATCCATAGCGAGCTGGTCGAGGTGCTCGAACGCCATACCGCGCGCGGCGGCCGCATCCACGTCGAAGGTGTCGTACGCGGTCGGGTCGGCCAGCAGTGCCGCCAGGCCGTCCTCGGCGGTCGGGCGGGCCAGCTCGTCCAGGCGGGCCGCGGCCAGGGCCTCCCGCACCTGCGGATCGGCGCGGAAGGAGGCCGCGCGGTCCTTGAGGATCAGGTAGTTGCGCATGCAGCCGGCCGCGGACGCCCACACGCCGTCGAGGTCCTCGGTCCGGGGCGGCTTGAAGTCGAAGTGCCGCGGACCCGCGTATCCGGCCCGCTCCAGCAGGTCGACGAGCCAGAACGCCGCCCGCAGGTCCCCCGCGCCGAACCGCAGGTCCTGGTCGTACTTGATGCCGGACTGGCCGTTGAGGTCGATGTGGAACAGCTTGCCCGCCCACAACGCCTGCGCGATCCCGTGCGGGAAGTTCAGGCCCGCCATCTGCTCGTGGCCGACCTCCGGGTTCACGCCGTACAGCTCCGGCCGCTCAAGGCGCTCGATGAACGCCAGCGCGTGCCCCACGGTCGGCAGCAGAATGTCGCCGCGCGGCTCGTTCGGCTTCGGTTCGATCGCGAACCTCAGGTCGTAGCCCTGCTCGGTGACGTACTCGCCCAGCAGGTCGAAGGCCTCCTTCATCCGGTCGAGAGCGTCCCGCACGTCCTTGGCCGCACCGGACTCCGCGCCCTCCCGGCCGCCCCAGGCGACGTACACGCTCGCGCCCAGCTCGACCGCGAGGTCGATGTTGCGGATCGTCTTGCGCAGTGCGTACCGGCGCACGTCCCGGTCGTTCGCCGTGAAGGCGCCGTCCTTGAACACCGGGTGCGTGAACAGGTTCGTCGTCGCCATCGGCACCTTCATGCCGGTGGCGTCCAGGGCCTGCCGGAAGCGCTTGACGTGCGCCTCCCGCTCCGAGTCGCTCGATCCGAACGGGATCAGGTCGTCGTCGTGGAACGTGACGCCGTGTGCGCCCAGCTCGGCCAGACGCCGCACCGATTCCGCCGGATCCAGGGCCCGCCGGGTGGCGTCGCCGAACGGATCACGGCCCTGCCAGCCGACCGTCCACAAACCGAACGTGAACCTGTCCTCGGGAGTGGGCTGGTAGTTCATTCCGTGGCTCCTCACTCGCTGCCGATCACTCACGGCCGACTATTTCGTCATGGCGCTTTACAAATTAGTATGCACACGGTCCTGGGAAGGGACAAGGTGTGCCCGAAGCAGTGAAGTCCGGGAAGAGGGAGTAGACCGATGTCAGCAGCCGAGGGTCCGCTTGTCGTCGGCGTGGACACATCCACCCAGTCCACGAAGGCGCTGGTGGTCGATGCGGCCACCGGCCGGGTCGTCGCGAGCGGCCAGGCCCCCCACACCGTGTCCTCCGGAGCCGGCCGCGAGAGCGATCCGCGCCAGTGGTGGGACGCGCTGGGCGAGGCGCTGCGGCAGTGCGGCGACGCCGCCCGCGAGGCCGCCGCGGTGTCGATCGGCGGGCAGCAGCACGGACTCGTCACACTGGACGCCCAGGGCGAGCCGGTGCGCCCGGCGCTGTTGTGGAACGACGTGCGCTCCGCCCCGCAGGCACGGCGTCTGATCGAGGAGCTGGGCGGGCCCAAGTCCTGGGCGGAACGTACGGGCAGCGTGCCCAGCGCGTCCTTCACGGTCACCAAGTGGGCCTGGCTGGCCGAACACGAGCCGGACGCGGCCCGCGCGGCGAAGGCCGTACGCCTCCCGCACGACTACCTCACCGAGCGACTCACCGGCGAGGGGACCACCGACCGGGGCGACGCGTCCGGCACCGGCTGGTGGGCGTCCGGCACGGAGGCGTACGACGAGGACGTCCTCGCGCGCGTGGGACTCGATCCGGCACTGCTGCCCCGGGTGGTCCGGCCCGGCGAGGTGGCCGGCACCGTGCGCGACGGCCACGGCCTGCCGTTCACCAAGGGCACCCTGGTCGCCGCCGGCACCGGCGACAACGCGGCCGCCGCTCTGGGACTCGGACTCCGTCCCGGTGTGCCGGTGATGAGCCTAGGCACGTCCGGCACCGTGTACGCCGTGTCGCAGCGGCGCCCCGCCGACCCGACCGGCACGGTGGCGGGTTTCGCCGACGCGCGCGGCGACTGGCTGCCGCTCGCCTGCACCCTGAACTGCACGCTCGCCGTCGACCGTGTCGCGACCCTGCTGGGCCTGGACCGGGAGGCCGTCGAACCCGGCACCGAGGCCATGCTCCTGCCCTTCCTGGACGGCGAGCGCACCCCGAACCTCCCGCACTCCTCCGGCCTCCTGTACGGACTGCGGCACGACACGACCGCCGGCCAGCTTCTCCAGTCCGCGTACGACGGCGCCGTCCACTCGCTGCTCAACGCCCTCGACCTGGTGCTCGACGCCGACGCCGACCCGTCCGCCCCACTGCTCCTGATCGGCGGCGGGGCGCGTGGGGGCGCCTGGCAGGAGACGGTACGGCGGCTGTCGGGGCGTCCCGTCCAGATCCCCGAGGCGAAGGAACTGGTCGCCCTCGGTGCCGCGGCACAGGCCGCCGGCCTGCTGACCGGCGAGGACGCCGCCGCGGTCGCCCGGCGCTGGAACACGGCGGCCGGACCGGTGCTCGACGCCGTGGAGCGGGACGAGGCGACGCTGGCGAGGATCACCGGGGTACTCTCCGACGCGGCACCGCTGCTGGAGCGGTCCACGGATTCCCGCTGAGGACGCGGTGACCCGGGCGACGACCGACCGAGGAATGACCCAGGCATGACCGCACCGCCGCACGAAGCCGAACCGGCCCGGCCCGGGCGCACGCTTCTGGACACCCAGCAGGGGATGCGCCGCCGGAATCTCGCCCGGGTGATGCACACCGTCAGCGCGGAGGGCCCGCTGTCCCGGGCCGCCGTCGCCTCACGGATCGGGCTGACACGCGCGGCGGTCTCGACCCTCGTCGACGAACTCATCCGGTCGGGCCTGCTGGAAGAGCTGGGCCCCGAGCGTCCGGGCCGGGTGGGGCGGCCCGGATCGGCGCTCGCCGTCAGCGCGCGGGGCCCGGCGGGCATCGGCGCCGAGGTCGGCGTCGACCATCTCGCGGTCTGCGCGGTCGACCTGCGCGGCCGGGTGCGCTCACGTGCCGTGCGGTACGGCAGCAACCGGGACAGCTCGCTGGAGCCGGTGGTCGAGCGGCTCACCGCTCTGGTGCGGCAGGTCGTCGCGGAGGCGGAGACCGAAGGGCTGTGGCCGGCCGGGCTCGCGGTGGCCGTGCCGGGTCTCGTGGCGCGCGACGGCCGCACCGTCGTACGCGCCCCGAACCTGGACTGGCACGACGCCGACCTCGGCGCGCTGCTGCCCGCGGACCTGCCGCTGACCGTGGACAACGAGGCCAACTTCGGGGCGCTCGCGGAACTCTGGCTCGGCGACGGGACGCCCCGGGACTTCCTGCACGTCTCGGCCGAGATCGGCATCGGCGCGGGTGTGGTCTTCGACGGACGGCTGCTGCGCGGTACGCGCGGATTCGCGGGCGAGCTGGGTCATGTGCCGGTCCGGCCCGACGGACCTGAGTGCCCCTGCGGCGGGCGCGGGTGCCTGGAGCAGTACGCGGGTGAGAAGGCGGTGCTGCGCGCCGCCGGCGTGGAGCCGGGCGAGAACCGCGTCGGGCTGCTCGCCGGACGGGCCGCGGAGGGCGACGAGGACGTACGGCGCGCCCTGCGCGAGGCGGGCACGGCGCTCGGCATCGCGCTGACCGGCGCGGTCAACCTGCTGGACCCCGAGAGCGTGGTGCTGGGCGGCGCCCTGGCCGGCCTCGCACCCTGGCTGCTGCCGTCGTTGCGCGACGAACTGGCCCGGCGCACGGCGGGCCCGGCCTGCCCGGTGTCGGTGTCGGACCTGGGCCCGGATGGGCCGCTGCTCGGCGCGGCGCACTCGGTGGTGCGGGCGGTCATGGACGACCCGGCGGTGGTGGCGGAGCGCGCCTGAGCCGTTCAGGGGCTCTGCGAGGGGTCCACTCACGCACCTCTTTCACTCGATCGAGTGAGCGCGATGTCCACAAGGCGGTGGCCGTCCACGGAACGGCGCGGCGTTCTTCTGCGCAATCCCCGTCCCCCGTACGGTGATTGCGCGGACGCAGCCCGCAGGCAGGGTGGACGGACCGTCGGCTTTGTTCTCCTCGGCAAGGCCGGACTTCTCCTCAGCAAGACCGAACAGCTGAGCACCCACTCCCCCCACCGGGCCCCACGGGCCCACCGACGAAAGGGCAGTCCCATGGACAGGGAAAGGACAGCTCCGGTTCCGACCAGGCGGCGGATTCTGATGGGCGCCGCGCTCGCCACCGTCCCGTTCGCCCTGCTCTCCGGTACGCCGGCCGCCGCACGGCCCCGGGCGGTCGACTACCCCTCCGCCGAGTGGCAGCCCGCGACGACGTCCAACTACAGCCGGTCCAGCCGGCCCACGGCCTATCCCGTCGACTACGTGGTCATTCACGTCACGCAGGAAACGTACGCCGACACCCTCTCCATCTTCCGCGACCCCGAAAGCCAGGTGTCCGCGCACTACGTCGTCCGGTCCGCCGACGGACACGTGGCGCAGTGTGTCCGTGAGGTGGACATCGCCTGGCACGCGGGCAACTGGGACTACAACACCCGCAGCATCGGCATCGAACACGAGGGGTGGGTGGACCAGCCGACGTACTTCACGGACGCGATGTACGAGCAGTCGGCCCGGCTCACCGCGGCGATCTGCACCACCTACGGCATCCCCATGGACCGCACACACATCATCGCGCACCACGAGGTTCCCGGCAGCGACCACACGGACCCGGGGCCCTACTGGGACTGGACCCGCTACATCAGACTGGTCAACCTCGCCTGACCCTCGGCGGATCCCACATCGCGGTGATCCGGCTGGTCGAAGAGGTTGTCCGCGCGTATCGGCGGAGTGACGATGTCTCCCATCCCATCACTGTCCGGGGAGGCCGAGTTGACTGATTCATGGCTCGCTCTGGAACCGGGGGCCGACCCCGCCGAACGTGCCCGGACACTGCGCCGCGCGCACGAAACGTTCACCGCGGCGGGCACGGTGTCGCGACCCGTGCGCGCCGTGGTGGCGGAGTCCTGGCGGCGGTCGGTCCGGGCGGGGGTGGGGCCGGACGGCACGGCGAGCGTGGAACTGATGGACGGCGACCTCGGTGCCTACCGTGCCGAGCATCCGCTGGCGCGCGTGATGCCGCTGGTCCGGGAGCTCCTGGGCACCTTCGCCGCCGACGGCGAACACCTGCTCGCCGTGTGCGACGCGCACGGCAGACTGCTCTGGGTGGAGGGGCATCCGGCCACTCGACGCCGAGCGGGACGGATGAACTTCGTACCGGGTGCCCGGTGGGCGGAGTCCGCGGTCGGGACGAACGCGCCGGGCACGGCGATGGCGGTCGGCCGTCCGGTCCAGGTCTTCACCGCGGAGCACTTCATACGCCGGGTGCAGCCGTGGACGTGCGCAGCGGCTCCGGTACACGATCCGCGCACCGGGCGGGTGCTGGGCGCCGTGGACATCACCGGCGGCGACGGACTGGCGCACCCGCACAGCCTGGGCTTCGTACAGGCGGTGGCGCGTGCCGCAGAGTCACAGCTGGCGCTCCTGACCCCGGAGACACCCCGGGGCGAGGCCGCCGAGCTGACCGCGCTGGGCCGTGACGAGGCCCTGCTGAGCGCGGACGGTCGCAGGGTCCGGCTGAGCCGACGGCACAGCGAGATCGTCGTGCTGCTGGCCCAGCATCCGGAGGGCCTGACCGGCGACGAGTTGCTGTGCGCGCTGTACGAGGACGAGACGGTGCCGCCGGTGACTCTGCGGGCCGAGCTGGCCCGGCTGCGCGGCATCGTGGGGCCCGGCCGGCTGGCGTCCCGGCCGTACCGGCTCACGATGACCGTGGAGTCCGACGCCACCGTTGTCGAGCGTCGCCTGCGGGCGGGTGCCGTCACAGGGGCCGCGACGGCGTACGCCGGTCCGCTGCTGCCCGGGTCACAGGCGCCGGCGGTGGTACGGCTCCGGCGCCGCCTCGCCGACGGGCTGCGGGCCGCACTGATCGCCCGCCGTGATCCCGACCTGCTGGCCGACTGGGCGCACGCACCGTGGGGGGAGGACGATCTCGACGTCTGGCGCGCGCTCGCCACGGTCCGGCCCACGGCGGCGACTCGGTCCCGACTCGCCGCGCTGGAGTCCGAACTGACGGCGCCGGGCCCGTGGTGACCGTCGCCCCGTGGTGACCGTCGGCCCCCTGGTGACGGCCGGTCAGTGAGAGACGGCCGGGGAGAGGCGACCGGCGAGCTCCGGAGTGACCGTCGCCCACGCAACGTGTCTGCAACGTCCCGCTGCCTAGCCTCACGCGCAGAGCTGTCCAACGGCGGGCAGCGCTCGACGAGGAGGCATTCAGGATGACCCGTTACACGGCGCCCGGCACCGAGGGCGCGATCGTCTCCTACCAGTCGCGCTACGACCACTTCATCGGCGGCGAGTACGTGCCTCCGGCCCGCGGGCAGTACTTCGAGAACCCGTCCCCGGTGAACGGTCAGCCGTTCACGGAGATCGCGCGGGGAACGGCGGAGGACGTGGAGCGGGCGCTCGACGCCGCACACGAGGCCGCCCCGGGCTGGGGCCGTACCTCGGTGACCGAGCGTGCCGACATCCTGCTGAAGATCGCCGACCGCATGGAGGCGAACCTGGAGCGTCTGGCGGTCGCCGAGAGCTGGGAGAACGGCAAACCGGTGCGCGAGACGCTGGCAGCCGACATCCCGCTGGCCATCGACCACTTCCGCTACTTCGCGGGATCGGTCCGCGCCCAGGAGGGCTCGCTCAGCGAGGTCGACGACGACACGGTGGCGTACCACTTCCACGAGCCACTCGGTGTCGTCGCCCAGATCATCCCGTGGAACTTCCCGATCCTGATGGCGGCCTGGAAGCTCGCCCCCGCACTCGCGGCCGGGAACGCGGTGGTGCTGAAGCCCGCCGAGCAGACCCCGGCGTCGATCCACTACTGGCTGAGCCTGGTCGCGGACCTGCTGCCGCCCGGTGTCCTGAACGTCGTCAACGGCTTCGGCGTGGAGGCGGGCAAACCGCTCGCGTCCAGCCCGCGGGTGGCGAAGGTGGCGTTCACCGGGGAGACCACCACCGGGCGGCTGATCATGCAGTACGCCTCGGAGAACATCAAGCCGGTCACGCTGGAGCTGGGCGGCAAGTCGCCGAACATCTTCTTCGACGACGTCTGGGCGCGGGACGACGACTTCCGCGACAAGGCGCTCGAGGGCTTCACGATGTTCGCGCTCAACCAGGGCGAGGTCTGCACCTGCCCGTCCCGGGCCCTGGTCCAGCGCGGCAACTACGCCGAGTTCATGGAGGCCGCCGTCGCCCGCACCGAGTTGATCAAGCCGGGCCACCCGCTGGACACCGACACGATGATCGGCGCGCAGGCGTCCAACGACCAGTTGGAGAAGATCCTGTCCTACCTGGACGTCGGCCGGCAGGAGGGCGCGAAGGTACTGACCGGCGGCGAGCGCATCGAGCACGACGGCGAGCTGAAGGGCGGCTACTACGTCCAGCCGACCATCTTCGAGGGCCACAACCGCATGCGGATCTTCCAGGAGGAGATCTTCGGCCCGGTCGTGTCGGTCACGTCCTTCGACGACTTCGACGACGCGATCAGGACCGCCAACGACACGCTGTACGGCCTCGGCGCCGGGGTGTGGACCCGCGACATGAACACCGCCTACCGCGCGGGACGCGCGATCCAGGCGGGACGCGTGTGGACCAACTGCTACCACGCGTACCCGGCGCACGCCGCCTTCGGCGGGTACAAGCAGTCGGGCATCGGCCGGGAGAACCACAAGATGATGCTGGAGCACTACCAGCAGACGAAGAACCTTCTTTGTTCTTACAGCCCTCGGAAACTTGGCTTCTTCTAGAGCCTGAAGTCGGGTTGCCCGAAAGCGTCGTCGCGCTCCGGGCAACCCGGCAGGGCAGGCACGAAGGCCGCCCCGAGCGACCGGATACAGTGCGCGAGACGGCAGCCTTGGTCAGAGAGGGGCAGCGTGACCGACACCAGCAACACCCGACCCGCCGACAGCGAAGCGCAGGCTCCAGGGCAGAGCCGACTGCACCGCCTGATGCGCTACGTCCCCCTGATCGCCCCCGTACTTCTGTGGGCCGTGCCCTGCTGGGTGCTCCTGTACGCCGGCCAGCACTGGGCACTGTCCGTCACGCTGGTCGGCAGCGCCCTGTTCGTGCTCGGCCTCGTCGGTATGCCGCTCGCGATGGTGCGCGGCCACGGTCGGCGTCAGCAGGACCGGGCGGCGATCGTCGGGGACACCCTGCTGGGCGCCAGTTGGGTTCTCTTCACCTGGTCCGTTCTGCTCGGCGTCCTCCTGCGGCTCGCCCTGACCGTGGCCGGTGTCGGCGAGGGTCAGGACCGGGCCCGCATCGTCACTTGGGCCGTCCTGGGCGTGACCGCCGTGCTGCTCGCCTGGGGGTACGCCGAGGCCCGCCGCGTGCCACGCGTGCGCCGACTCGACGTACAGCTCCCACGGCTGGGTGCCGGTTTGGACGGCACCCGGGTCGCCCTCATCACCGACACCCACTACGGTCCACTCGATCGCGCCCGCTGGTCGGCACGGGTGTGCGAGACGGTGAACACGCTGGAAGCCGACCTTGTCTGCCACACCGGCGACATCGCGGACGGCACGGCCGAACGCCGCCGCGCCCAGGCCGCCCCACTCGGAACCGTGCGCGCCACCCGGGCCCGGGTGTACGTCACCGGCAACCACGAGTACTACAGCGAGGCCCAGGGCTGGGTCGACCTGATGGACGAGCTGGGCTGGGAGCCGCTGCGCAACCGCCATGTGCTGCTCGAACGCGGAGGCGACACCCTCGTGGTCGCCGGCGTGGACGACGTCACCGCCGAGTCCTCCGGCCTGGCAGGCCACCGCGCCTACCTCGCCGGAGCCCTGAACGGCGCCGACCCCGACCTTCCCGTCCTGCTCCTGGCACACCAGCCCAAGTTCATCGACCGGGCGGCAGCCGCCGGCATCGACCTCCAGCTCTCCGGCCACACCCACGGCGGCCAGATCTGGCCCTTCCACCACCTCGTCCGCCTCGACCAGCCCGCCCTGGCCGGCCTCAGCCACCACGGCCCCCGCACCCTCCTCTACAC
Source organism: Streptomyces sp. NPDC058534 (assembly GCF_042717365.1). Taxonomy (NCBI): domain Bacteria; kingdom Bacillati; phylum Actinomycetota; class Actinomycetes; order Kitasatosporales; family Streptomycetaceae; genus Streptomyces; species Streptomyces sp. NPDC058534. The sequence goes on along the minus strand of NZ_JBHXNW010000066.1, from coordinate 31,523 downwards.
CAGCCGCGGCACCGGCTTCTGGGGCCCGCCGTTCCGCGTCTTCGCCCCCAGCGAGATCACCCTGCTGGTACTCCGCTCCCCGGCCCTGCCCACGTCGACGTAGGGGATGCAGACGGGCTTCTAGAGCGTCAGTCGGCGACACCGACGAGTTCGATGTCGTCGCGCCGCCGCTCGGTCCACTCCTCGCGGGTGAGGCGCCAGCACTTGATCTGTGCGCGCTCGCCCCGCCGGGTGTCCCCGGAGAACCGTTCGGCACATACCCCAGGGCCTCGGAGACACCGTTCGAGGCGTGGTTGTCGACGAACGCGTCACTGCCCGCCTCAAGGGCCCCATCCCCTCGAAGGCCAGATGCAGCACTGCCTGACGCATCTCCTTCCCCAGGCCGTTGCCCGCGCGTCCGGGTCGAGCCAGGAGAAGGTGGTGGTCGTGCCGAAGGTGGCGAAGCCGACGCCCATCAGGTCCTGCATGCCCGCCGGCTCGCCGTCGACGACCACGTGGGGGTGTGCACCTGCACGCTCAACGGGGGATGCGCGGACAGCGGCGAAGCGGTCGTTGCCATGGGCGCTCCTTAGAAGCGAGCCGTCGCAGCGTGCATCACATTTTCGCCCCGGGCCGAAGGGGGAAACAGGCCGCTAGTCGACCCGGACCTCGGTGTTCTGGCAGGCGTGCAGCAGCCAGTGGCCGTCGGGGCGCCTCGTCATGACGTACAGCGGAGCACCCTCCGTGTCGCCCTCGGCCGAGTGGTAGACCTGCCTGACCTTGACGGCCGCCACGTCGGGTCGCAGGAACTGCGTGTGGATCGCCTCGTACGTGACATCGCCGTCCCAGACGGCGTTGGGCAGCACGGCGCGGGTGAACTCGGCGATGGCGTCGAGGCCCAGGAGGACCTTGCCGTGGGCTGTGGTCCACAGGGCGTCGGGGTGGAAGAGGGCGAGGAACCCTTCGGCGTCCTTCGCGCGCTGGGTGCGTTCGACGGTGGCCACGACCTGCTCGATGGCCTTGATGTCCGCTGTCTCGGTGTTCATGCCGAGCACATTGGTGCCTCAAGCGCACTTGAGGTCAAGGGCCGAGGAGCGCGCCGGGGCGGCCGGGCGGGGCGACCGAGGCGGACGGGGACGCCGGGTGAGTACAGGACGCTCACCGGGACGCCGGTGGGGGCCTCGATCCCGGCGCCCGCGACCAGGTCCTCGTCACACGTGACGAGCTGGGCTCGGTGCAGAGGCCAGCGGGGATGGTGGTTGGGCAGGAACGCGGCCCCGCCGAAGAACATGTTGTGCATGCCCCAGCGGGCGGTGAGGAAGTGCTCCAGGGCGGTGGGCTCGTGGATGCGTTCGCCGGGCCGTACGGTGATGCGGCTGTAGGCGCCGCGCGGGCCGGGCCAGCGGCGGGAGCTGGTGTAGGTCACGGTGTCGCCGACGGTGCGGACGGTCATGCGGGACCACAGGTAGGGCAGCCGGAAGCCGACGCGCCCCATCACCACCGGGATCAGCCGCGAGGCGTCCATCGACCGGAAGACCACGCCGCGGCGGCCGTGGGCGTCCACGCTGTACAGGCGGACGTTGGTCTCCGGGAACGAGCCGAAGTACGGAATCCCGGGCAGCCGGAGCCACCCGACCCGGTGCATCCGGAAGGCGACCAGCCCGATGTACGTGAGCCCGTCGTGCGTGTCGGGAACGGTGCCGCGCGGCATGAGTCCCGCGACCGCGGCGGGATCGACGGCCCAGTGGACGAAGGCGAGGTCGAGCCACTCCTGGGTGAGGAGCGGCAGCCGTATCGCTGCGGGGGCGTCGGGAGTGACGGCGCTGGGCTTCTGCACGGCGCAAGAATGGCAGACGCGAGGGGACGTCCTCCGGGGGCCCGGTACATCTGGGTCGGGATTGACCCTCGACCTGGTCAAGGGCACAGAGTTCCGGACGTGGAGAGCGAGATGCGCAGCATTGGGGAGATGGCCCGCGACAGCGGACTGGGCGTGAGCGCCCTGCGGTTCTACGACCGTGCCGGTGTACTGGTGCCCGCCTGGGTGGATCCGGTGAGCGGCTATCGCTGGTACGCGCCCCAGCAGCTCGACGAGGCCCGGCTGCTGGCGCGGCTACGGCGGGCCGGGATGCCGTTGGCGGACGTCCGGCTGGTGCTGGCCGGCTGGTCGGGCTCGGACACGGACCTCGTGCGCGGGCTCCTCCAGGCGCACGTGCGCCGGCTCGAACGAGGGCTGGCCGATGCCCGCAGCGAGTTCTCCGCACTCCGAGTCCTGCTCGACCAGAGGGAGAGTCCCATGACCGTTTCGCCCCGTACTGACGCCGTCCGGCTGTCCGTCCCCGCCGACGGACTGGCCGCCGCGCTCGACGCGGTCCGTTTCGCCGTCGGCGCCGACCCCGAGCTGCCGATGCTCGGCGGGGTCCTGTTCGACGTGGAGGGCGACACGCTCCACGTCGTGGCCACCGACCGGTACCGGATGGCCGTCGCGCGAACGGCCGCCACGGGGCACGGCGGGCCGCGTGACCAGGTCATCGTGGCCGCGCCGCTCGTCGACGCCATGCGCGCCCTGCTGGGCGGCGACGAGCCCGTCCACCTGGGCGTGGAGGGCGACCGTGTGACGTTGGAGGCCGGGGACCGCCAAGCGGCCGGACCGCGCCTGGCGTACGACTTTCCCGACTACCGCCGTCTGGTGCGACTGCCGGCCGGACGACGGGCCGTCGTCGACGTGGCCGCCTTCCGGAAGGCCCTGGAGGACGGGCCCGTCCGCGCCGGTGAGGTGCGCGAAGAGGGCGGGGCCGCGCAGGAGATGAGTGTGCTCGACGTGACGGATGACGGCACCGTGACCGTGTGCGGGGAGGGCGACGAGGGCCGGGACGTCGTCGCCGTCGACCGCGGGTTCCTGCTGGACGCCCTCGCCGCCGCGGGGCGGGACCAACTGGTCCTGGAGCTCGGCGCCCCCACGGCCCCGCTCGCGATCCGGCGGACCGACGACGAGGGCACGTTCTCGCTGCTGATGCCGGTCCGCCTGGACAACTGAGGGCGGGCCGGGCGCCTCTCCGCCCCGGCCGTCCCCTGCGCCGACGGCATTGTCAGTGGCCTCGCCTACAGTTTTCAGCAGTTGATCACTGCGGTGCGGGGAGGCACTCATGGGGTGGGTGACGGCCGGGGACTACGAGGTCGCCCTGGACGACGGGAAGGTGGTCTGCCGCAACGCGGCGGGGCGACGGCAGCTCGTCGAGTGGCTGGAGCGGCATGAACGCCAGTGCCTCACGGACGTCGAGCGGTGGATGGTGCGGTCGCTGCCCGTCCCCCTCGACGTTCTCACCCGGGTGTGGGCCGACCCCGCCTGGCGGTCCGCGCTGCGCGATCTCGTCGTCACCGGCGCCGACGGCGAGGTCGCGGGCTTCCTGCGGGACGCCGACCCCCGGCGTGGTCTCGGCCTCGTGGACCTCGACGGGGACACGGTGCGCATCTCTCCCGCCCTCGTCCGTCTGCCGCACCCCGTGCTCCTCGAAGACCTGGAGGAATTGCGGGAGTTCGCCGTCGAACTCGGCGTCGAGCAGCGGGCCCAGCAGCTCTTCCGCGAGGTGTGGCACCGCCCCGCCTCGCTCGACGCCGACGCCACGTCCGTCGAGGAGTACGCGGGCGGCACCTTCAAGGAACTGCGCTTCCTGCACGGGCGGGTAACCCAGCTCGGCCACCGCGTGCGCGGCGGGTACGCCGTCTGCTCCACCTGGGAGGACGGCCGGAGCGTGGAGGCTCGGGTGTGGGTCGGCGACTACGACAGCTACGAGGAGACCGAGACCGGCCCCCTGACCTGGGCCGACGCCGCGGGACGGGAGCTGAAGCCGTGCCGGATCGGACCGGTGGCCTGGTCGGAGGGCATGCGCATGGCCGCCGCGCTGTACGCCGGCCGCGACATCGAGGACGAGGAGCGCGCCGCGTGAACACCGTGAACGCCACCGACGCGGCCGACGCCCGCACCGCCGCACGTGGGGTCACCACCGCACGCGGAGACAGCGCCCACGACGACACCACCACCGCCGCCCTGCTCGACGCCGGGGCCCTCCTGCCGCCGGGCAGTACGGGGCGGGAGGACGCCGACATCCTCACCGTGCGTACCTACAGCCATGCCGCGCTGGGCGACCGCAGCGTCGTCCGGCTCGTGCCCGGCACCCTCGGTGAGGCTGAGGATCTCGCCCTGGACTTCCTCGGACTCGTGCGGGACGCGGAGATTCCGGAGGTCGGACAGATCAGGCGGGAGACCCTCGGCTTCCCCGCCTGGGCGCTGGTCAACGACCCGGCCAACGGGCACCACGCGCTCGCCCTGGTCAAGGACGTCGAGCGGCTCGCGCGCCAGGCCAAGTCCCGCCCCGGCACCGCCAAGGAGGGCTTCGAACAGCTCGGCGAACGGCTCGGCCGGGCCGTGCCGCACTTCCTGCCCACCTTCTACGAGCAGGCCGCACGGATCTTCCTCCAGTACGACAACACCACGTACGCCGCGGCCTTCTTCGGGAAGGCCCGCGACGCCGAACGGGTGCACGCGCTCACCGTCGACGAGGACCGGCAGCGGGCGGTCTATCTGGAGTTCGCCTTCGCCGGGGCGCTGACGGTCAAGGCGCTGAAGCAGCATGTGAAGGATCTCGCGGACCGGCTGGACGCCTCCGAGGCGTGGGCCCAGTTCCGGCAGTTGGCGGTGGAGCGCTGTGCGGCCGGCATGCCGCCGTACGCGTCGCTGCCGCAGGACGCGCGTGTGCTGATCAAGGCGGCCGGACTGCCCAAGGTGGAGACGGAGTGCGATCTCGTCGCCGACCTGGTCGCCTCGCCCGCCGCGGTCCGGGCGCCCGCCTCCTTCTGGACCGCCTACCGGGCGACCCTGACCGTCCTGGCCGAGCGGCGGCCGGCCGTCCGTGAGCGGCTGCTGGAGATCATGCCGGCCGGGCTCGATCACAACACCAGGAGTGACGAGTTCTGGTTGGCGCTGCTGACCGAGTGCGGGGCCGACCGGCTGCTCACCGGGGAGGACGAGGCGGGTGACGCGGAGCGGAGCGACGCCGGGGACGCCGACCGCGGGACGGTCGGTGTCGACGCCGCGGGCTGGCTCAGCCGTTGGGCTGCCCACCGCAAGCACGGTGCCACGACGTGCGACAACTCCCCCGCCACCCTCGCTCTCGTCTCTCGGATGGCGGCCCGGCTGCGGGCCGACGGGCGGACCGTCGACCTCTTCACCGGCCGTCGGCAGGTGGGCGCCGACATCGGCCTGCTGGACCTCTGCGTGGCGCGGAACATCCCCCTCGCGCTGCCGACTCCCGGCACCGAGGTCCACCTCGGGCTGGACCGCTGGGTGCGGGACACCGATCCCGAACGCCGCGATCTGGCAGCGCTCGCGGCGGATCCGCGGCTGCGGCCCCTCCTGCTGAGGGCCGTCGGTGCCGCGGGCCACAACCGGCAGTCGGACTCGGTACTGGAGCACCTCGCCGACCACCCCGTACTCCGCGACGTACTGCGGGAGTGGCTGGACGGCGCGGTCGGGCAACTGGCCGACGCGGGTGGCCTGCCCGGCGCCCGCGAGGCACTGCACCGGCTGAGCCCCTTCCGGCCGGTCGCACCCCGGGTCAACCCGGCAGCCGTCGCCCGAGCCGGCGCCTACGCGACGGCCCCGCTGCTCGCACGCACCCTGCGGGCCGGCATCCTCGACGAACTCGGCTGGCCCGCCCTCGAAGAGGCCCTGCGGCTCCTCGACACCGAGACCCGCCAGAGCAAGGACCGCGACAACACGCTCATCGTGAACGAGGCGTGGCCCTGCCTGATCCTCAGCCGCGGGCACAAGGCGGTCGTCGTGGGCCCGGACGCGATTCTCCTCGAACACGACCTTCGCCTCCCGGCCGGCCTGGACCGCTGGCAGCGCCCGCAGTTCCGCTACAGCGACGGCGAGTTGCTGGTGGTGTGGTGGCACGACGGCAAGCAGCGCGGCTACTGGTCCAACCGGCCGTCCGAGGTGGTCACACTCACCGGTGAGCAGATCTCGCACTGGTGGCGCAACGACGACACGGTCGCCCCGTCCATCCCGCTGCCCGACGGGGGCCGGGCCACCGGCGGTCGCACCCTGCACGCGGGCGACACCGTCCTGCCCACGAGCCGTCCGGTGATCGGGGACGGCACGCTGTACTGGCGTCGGGGCCGGCATGGACGGCAGCACGTGTGGCTGGAGTACGACCCGGCGACGGGCTCGCACGGGCGCGCCTCCCTGCCCCTCTTCCTGCGCTCCGGCATCAGCGACGGCGCGACGCTGTTGCAGGACCGGTGCGAGGTGCTGCCCCTGCAACCCGGCTTGGATCAGAGCCCGTTCGGCACCGACGGTGCCGTGCTCGGCCGCTGGGTGCGTGCCGAGGACGAGGCCGGCGAGGCACGCACGACCACGGGGACGCCCGACGGCCGCACCGTCACGCTGACCGCTCCTCGGCACGGCGAACGTCTCGTCCCGCTCGGTGCGCTGCGGCTGCCCGGCGGCGCCGCCCCCGTCGTGGCCCGGACGCGACGCCAGATCACACTGTTCGCGCAGAACGACGGTACGCGGGCGGGTGAACTCGGCCGGGTGACGCCGCACGAGCGCGGCGGTGAGTTCGCCGCCGGTACCCCGCTGGTGCCGCCGGTCGCCTTCTGGCACGCCCTGCGCCCCCGGGACGAGGGCGCGTCGGCGGTGCTGCGTGCCTGCACCGACAAGCAGGCCGCCCAGGTACTGAGCGAGGCGGCGCGTGCACTCGCCGAGCGGCAGGCGCTGGTGAAGGCCGCCGGCGGCGGGGACGGGTCGGACGGCGGCCCCACCGCCGTCAAGCCCGCGGTGCCGTCCGCCGAGGACGTCGTGCGGCAGGCCGTGTCCCGGTCTCTGCCCGGCCTCACGGACAAGCGGATCCTGGTCGGTGTGGCGGCCCTGGTCCGCACGACTCTCCAGATCGCCGACACGGTCACCCGGTTCGTGACGCCGCCCGTCGAGCAGCCGAAGCGGGAACGGAAGCGGACCGAGGGCATGTTCGCGGACTACAGCCCCGAGCACGGCGACGACCACACCCTGCGCACGGCCACCGGCGGTCTGGCCCACATGTGGGGGTCCTGGGGCGGCGACCGTCAGTGGACGGCACTACGCCAGATCCGCGCCGTGAACCACGTGCTCTCGGGGCATCCCGCCGACGGCAGGCAGCTGCCCGACCGCACCCGTCTGAACGCCCTCGGCGACGGATGGCACAGCGACGAGCACACCGTCCCCCGCATCGGCCTGGTGTGGCCGTCCCTGCTGACCGTGCTGCGACCGCTGGCCTACCGCGCGGCGACGCCGACCGTCACGGCGGCCGAAAGGGAGGCGCTGCTCCTGCTGTTCGAGGCTCTCGGTGAAGGGCCGCTCGCCGCACCCGGGGACGGACTTCGGGAGATCGTCCTGAGCGAGCCGCACGACAAGCGCCGGCAGCGCGAGCGCGCCGGGCAGGTACTGCGTCGGGACGGCCGGACCGTGGTCGTCCTCGGCTGCCAGAACATCGACTACGGGCGTGAACGGGTCAACTGGCTCGCTCTCGACCACGATCCGGCGGGCGTGTTCGGGGCCGTCGCCCACTTCACGCTGGAGCGCGAGACGCGGCACACCCCGGCGCTCCCCGCCGACACCCTCGCTGCTGTCACCCGGCTGATCCGGGACAAGGGGGCCGCGCCCTGGCAGCCGGAGGCGCCCGCCGCACTCGCCGCGTCGACGCACGGCGGCGTGGGACCGCTCCAGGCCACGATTCTCCTCGCCGGACAGCCGGAGAAGCTCGACGCCGAGACCCTGGCCACGGTGGGGCTCAAGCCCCGTCAACTGGACTCGGGCAAGGCCATGCTGAACACCCTTCCCGCCACAGAGCGGGCCGCGCTCGTCGGCGCTCTGCTGCCCGACGACCCGGCCGAGCTGTGGACGACCGGGCCGGACACGGGTGCCGCGGGCCGGACGTGGACCGAGCGCCTCGGTTCCCTCGTCCGTGTGCCCGAGGACCTGGCTCCCGCGCTCGACGGTCTGCCGACCGGGTCCGCGGAGGCGGTCCTCAACCCGGCACGCACCGCCTGGCTCAGCCGCACCACGGTCCAGCGCCCCGACAACGACGGCCGGCTCGTCGCGGAGGACCCCGCCGCGGTGCCCGGACGCCACGCTCTGACCGGCGCGGTCGCCACCCTCACCTCACTCGCCTACGCCCTGCCCTACGGACATCCCCTGCGCGCGGCCCTGCCGGAGGGGCTGGCCGCGCTGCGCCGCCGCCTCGCCGACCCGGGACTGCTGCTCGACCTGGACGTCGAGTGGACGGAGAAAGGCGGAACCACCGCCGCCGAGCTGCGGAAGGCCTACGGACTGCCCACCACCGGGGGCGCCGACGCGGACGGGACGACCCGGGTCGGTGAGGCTCTCGTACTACGCCCCCGGCACGGCGACAACGAGACCGTGCTGGTGCGTCCGGCGGGCCTCACCGGACCGGACGACGCCGTGTTCGGGCTGCTGGAAGGGCTGGTGGGTGCCGCGCGCGGTTCCGGCATGCGGGCCTTGCGGACCGTCCTGGGTGATGAACTCGCCCGGACCCTGGCCGCCGGTCAGGACCCCGCGGGGCCCACCGGACCGGCCCAGGACCCCACGGTCAGCGTTCCGGCGCTCGTCGCAGAGGTCGCGTCGGAGCACGGCCTGAGCGAGGACGCGGCGGCGCTGTACCTGCAACTGCTCGCGCTGCCCGACCCGACGGACCGCAACTGCGCCCGGTGGACCGGGTGGCGGCCCGCCCGGATGAAGAAGGCCCGGGCCGAACTCGCGGCCACGGAGCTGGTGGGCGAGGCCAAGCGGTCCCGGGCCGGCCGTTCCCTCTTCCTGCCGTGCGGCTGGCGCGACCTCAAGGCGCCCGCCCTGCCGGTGGAGACGTGGAAGGAGGGCCTCTACCCGGTCCGCGAAGGGCTGCGCGCCGTTCCGCCGTTCCCGGTACCCGAGCTGTTCGCCCGTGCCTGGGACCGGGTGCGGGCCCAGGACGCGCCCGCCTACGAGGAACTCACCACCCGCGCCACTCGGAAGGGACGCCGCCGATGACGACCATGCACGCGACCGGCCAGGCACCCGCATCGGCATCCGCACCCGCACCCGCACCCGCCGCCTCATCGGCGACGTGCCCGCGCCCGCCGCGCGAGCGATCCACGCCCGCTGCCCGAGACCACCGGAAGATCTCTCGATGACCGCCACGCTCTCCCCCGACACCACCCGCCAGATCGTCCCGCCCGAGGACCGGTACGCCACCGAACTGGCCTTCCTCGCCGCCTACGACGACGGCCCGCGCCCTCCCGCCTGGCGGCTCACGCCCCGGGCCGTGGTCACGTTCGTCATGGGCAGCGACGGCCGTGCCCTGCGACTGCCCGATGACGCCGGGGCACCCGAGGGCGTACCCCGCCGGCTGGTGGTGGAGGGCAAGTTCGTCGGCGACCGGGCGCTGGTGGAGAGGTGCGTCGTCACGCTCGCCGGGGAGCGCGGACTGCTGCTCGTCGGCGAGCCCGGTACCGCCAAGTCCATGCTGTCCGAGTTGCTGTCGGCGGCCGTCTGCGGGACCAGTGGGCTGGTCGTGCAGGGCACGGCGGGTACGACCGAGGACCAGCTCAAGTACGGCTGGAACTACGCCCTGCTGCTGGCCCAGGGACCCAGCCGTACGGCCCTCGTCCCCTCCCCCGTCCTGACCGCCATGACCCGGGGCGGCATCGCCCGCGTCGAGGAGGTGACCCGCTGCCTGCCGGAGGTGCAGGACGCCCTGGTCTCCCTGCTCTCCGAACGGCGCATCGCCGTCCCCGAACTCTCGGGCACGGACGACGCCCTGGCGCACGCCACGCCCGGTTTCAACCTGATCGCCACCGCCAACCTGCGCGACAAGGGAGTGTCCGAGATGTCGGCGGCCCTCAAGCGCCGGTTCAACTTCGAGACGGTCGGCCCCATTCCGGACCTCGACGCCGAGACGGCGCTGGTCCGCAGTCAGGCGCGGGCCTCGGTCGAGCGCGCAGGTACGCCTTTCCAGGTCGACGAGGCCGTCCTGGAGGCGCTTGTCGTCGCCTTCCGTGACCTGCGTGAGGGCCGTTCGGCGGAGGGCTGGGAAGTCGAGCGGCCGTCCACCGTGATGAGCACCGCCGAAGCCGTGTCCGTCGCGGGCGCGCTCGGGTTGGCGGCGGCCTACTTCCCCGGGGACCGGGATGTGCTCGGGCTGCTCCCGGGGCACCTCCTCGGAGTGGTCCGCAAGGACGACCCGGCCGACGCGGCCCGGCTGCGCGGTTACTGGGACGGTCCGGTCCGGCGCCGCGCGGAGCAGGGTTCGGCCACCTGGCGCACCCTGTGGGACCTGCGCACGGTCCTGGAGGGCTGACACCCGTGTCCGTCTCTCCGCCCTCCCTGTCGCTGTCCCCGGACGAAGCGGTCGCGGCGCTCACCGAACCCGGCGCGCCCTGTCTCATCGGCGTACGGCATCACGCGCCGTCGCTGGCCGCGGCCGTGCCCGCGCTGCTGGACGCCGCCGCGCCGGACGTGCTCCTGGTCGAGCTGCCCGCTGAGATGCAGGACTGGCTGCCGTGGCTGGGGCACGAGGAGACGCGGGCGCCGGTGGCCCTCGCCGCCGCCTGTCCGCGGGAGGGCGGGGGGCCGGCCTTCTATCCGTTCGCCGACTTCTCCCCCGAACTGGCCGCCGTGCGCTGGGCCGCCCGGCACGGTGTCCCGGTCGTCGCGTGCGACCTGCCGTTGGCCGACCGCGTGTGGCGTGGGGGGAGGCGACCGGGCGCGCCTGCCTCACCGGTGGCGCCCTCCGCGCCTGTCGCACCGGAGGTCCACCGTTCCGGGCTCACCACCGCCCTGAGGGCGCGGCTCACCGGTCGCCCCGGTGAGGATCTGTGGGACCGCCTCGTCGAGGCCACCGCTCCGGGGTCCGAGCCGGAGGCGCTGCGCCGCGCCGCGCTCCTCACGGGGTGGGCACTGCGCGAGGAGGCCGTGTCCTCGGGAGGGGTGCCCGAACTGGATCTGCGACGTGAGGGCTGGATGCGGTCCCGTCTGGCCGACGCCACCGTGGACGGTGCGCGGGCCGCTGTGGTGGTCGGCGCCTTCCACGCTCCGGCGCTGCTGTCCCCGGCTGTTGGGGCTGAGGAGGCCGGTGCGACTGATGGGGCCGCTGCGGTCGGAGCCGGGCGGAGCCGTCCCGGGGACGCCGAGGAGTCCGGGTGGACCACGTCCCTGATCCCGTATACGTACGCCCTCCTGGACAAACGGTCCGGGTACCCGGCGGGCATCCGGGACCCCGAGTGGCAGCATCTGGTGCTGCGGGCGGCGGGCGACCCGGACGCGCTGGAGGAGGCGCTGACGCGCGCGGCCGTACGGGTCTGTGTGGAGCTGCGCGACCTCGGGCATCCGTCGGGGCCCGCGGACGCGCGCGAGATCACTAGGCTGGCCTCGGACCTGGCCCGGTTGCGAGGGCTGCCCGCGGCGGGCCGGGGCGAACTCGTCGAGGCGATACAGACGGTGCTCGCGCAGGGCGAACCGTACGGCAGGGGGCGGGCCGTCGCCCGGGCGATGGAGCGGGTCCTCGTCGGGAACCGCGGCGGTCGCCCCGCGCCGGGCGCGCCGCGCAGCGGACTCGCTCCGGCGGTGGAGACCGAGCTGTCGAGACTGGGACTGCCCGGCCCGAGGCTCAGCGGGACAAACGGTGGGGCATCCGGTGGGGCAACCGGTTGGACGAGTGGGCCGGGTGCGGCGGCCAGGGAGTTGCGGCTGGACCCCCTGCGCTCCGACGTCGACCGTGACCGCGACCTGCTGCTGCGGCGCCTGACGGTGTGCGGTGTGCCGTACGGCGAGCTGAGAGGTGTCGTCGGCGCAGGCGGCGCCGAGGCGTTGACGACGCGGTGGGAGGTGCGTTGGACGCCGGCGACCGAGGCCATGCTGTCCGCGGTCGGTGTGCACGGCGTCACGCCCGCCCAGGCCGCTGAGGGTGTCCTGCGCGAGCGCCGGCGGACGGAGCGGGACGAGGGCGGTCCCATGGCGGCGCAGACGCTGGACGGACTTCGGCAGGCGGCGGAGTGCGGCCTGCCCGAGCTGACGGACGCCCGTCTGGCGGAGGCGGCCGACGTGCTGCCCGGCGCCGCCACGCTGTCCGAACTCCTCACCGGCCTGGGCCTGCTGGACCGTTTGCGGGCAGGGCACGTCGCGGGGCTCGGTGTCGACAAGGACCGTGCGGTCCGGGCCGATGCCGTGGCCGACGTTCTCACCGCCGCCGCGGTGCGCCAGGTGGACGGCCTTGCCGGTGCCGAGGACCCGGCGGACGCGCACGCGCTGCTGGAACTCGCGCACCGGGCGGACGTCCTCGGCGGTGTCCGTCTGACCGAAGCCCTGGCCCGGCTCGCGCGGGAGGGATCGCCCCTGATGCGTGGCGCCGCCGGGGCGGTCCGGGTCCTCCTGGGGCACGAGGCCCCGGACGTCCTCGGCGGCCGTGTCGCCTCCTGGGTCGACACGGCGACGGACCGCGAGTCCCGCTCCGCGCTCACCGCCCGGCTGACGGGTCTGCTCACGGCCGGGGGCCCGCTGCTGGAGTCGGCGGCACCGGCGTTGGAGCCGCTGCTCGACCGGGTGTCCGGGCTGTCCGACCGGGACTTCCTGCACCGGTTGCCGGCCTTGCGCGGCGGCTTCGACACGCTCAGCCCGGCCGCCCGCGACCGGCTTCTCGCGGCCGTCGAGGAACGCCTGGACATCGGCCGGCCGGCCGATCGGGCGGGGAGTGCCCACTTGACCGACCTGGGTCGGATGGACCCCGTGGCCCTCGCCGTGTGGACCCGCGCGGACCTCACGGCGCGGGCCACGCTGGACGGCCTCGGCCTGCTGCCGTCGCCCACCCCGCCTGCGGCCCCGACACCGCCCTCCCCGGCGCCCTCGGACCCGGTACCAGCACCTGCACCTGCACCGGCACCGGCCTCGACACCGGCACGCGCCTCGACACCGCCCTCGACCCCAACCCCGACCTCGCCCTCGACCTCGCCCTCGACCCCGACCTCGACCCCGACCTCGCCCTCAACAGACAAGACCGACTCCCCCGACCACACCCCCACGACCGCCTCCGCCCCACCTCCCGACCCCGCGCTTCACCACCTCGCTCCCGTCGACCGCTGGCGGCTCGTACTCGGCCGCCGTACCGACCAGTTGCCCCCGTCGGCAAGCGCACCGGCCACCGCGCTGGACGAGCTGTACGGCAACGGGCGGGGCGAGGGCAGCCGGGGTGAGCTGAACGGCCCCGGCCGCGACGGTGGTGGTGGCGGCCGGGAAGCCTCCTATCCGAGCGTGCGGGAATGGTCGGAGGAGCTGAGGGCGCTGTTCGGGCCGGGTGTCCGCGAGGAGGTCCTGGCGGCGGCCGCGGCGGGCCGACCGGACGTCCTGGCCGAACTCGACCCGGACAGCGTGCGACCGTCCGTCGATCTGCTGCGCACGGTCCTCCGGCACGCGGGCGGCCTCCCCGAGGCGCGGCTGGCCGCGCTCAGGCCGCTCGTCCGGCGTCTGGTGGAGGCGTTGACCAGGCAGTTGGCCACGCGGCTGCGCCCCGCGCTGCACGGCGCCGTCCTGCCGCGGCCCAGCCGCCGTCCGGGCGGCGGCCTCGACCTGCCCCGCACCCTGCGGGCCAACCTGGCCTCCGCACGCCGTGGACCGGACGGCAAGGTGCTGGTCGTTCCGGAACGCCCCGTCTTCCGTACCCGGGCCGGAAGGGCCGCCGACTGGCGGCTGATCCTCGTGACGGACGTGTCGGGGTCCATGGAGGCGTCCACGGTCTGGGCCGCCCTCACCGCATCGGTACTGGCCGGAGTGCCCACACTGTCCACGCATTTCCTGGCCTTCTCCACGGAGGTCATGGACCTCACGGACCATGTCGACGACCCGCTCTCCCTGCTGCTCGAAGTGAGCGTGGGCGGCGGTACCCACATCGCCGCGGGGCTGCGGCACGCCCGCGAACTCGTCACCGTGCCGTCCCGCACACTCGTGGTGGTCATCAGCGACTTCGAGGAGGGCTACCCCGTGGGTGGCCTGCTCGCCGAGGTCCGCGCCCTGGCCGGGAGCGGCTGCCATGTCCTGGGCTGCGCGAGCCTCGACGACACGGGCCGGCCCCGGTACTCCACCGCGGTTGCCGGACAACTGGTCGCCGCGGGCATGCTGGTCGCGGCCCTCAGCCCGCTCGAACTCGCCGGCTGGGTAGGGGAGAAGATCGCATGAACGCGCACCTTCCGCAGGTCGCCCCCTCGGTGACGGCCCAGCTCGTCGCGGCACTGACACCCAGGCTGCGGAAGCGGCTGGACGCGGGTGTCGACAAAGTGGCGGTACGGCCTGTGGTCCAGGAGGGCGACATCGTGCGGATCGCCCTGGACGACGACACCGACCTCGAACTGCACGCCCCCGACGGGGTCGTGACCAGTGCCGAGGCGATCCGCTGCGGATGCCTGCTCGCGCCCGACTGCCTGCACCGGGCCGCCGCGGCGTCCGCGGCCCCGGTCGCCGACCCCACGGCCCCGCTCGCCACGGAAACCCCCGCGACAGACCTCAAGGAGCCCGCACCCCCCACTCAAGACTCCGCCCCTCCCGAAACGGCCACCCCCGCCCAGCGCACCGCCTCGGCCGCCCTGCACGACGCGGCGGCCGCCGTGCTGGAGGCCGGCACCGACGGAGCCGGCGCCGTGCTCCAGGCGGAGTTGCTGCGGGCGGCGCACACCGCGCGGCTGGCGGGGCTGCCCAGGGCTGCGGGCCGGGCCGTCGCCGTGGTCACGGCGTTGCGGGCGGCGCGTGGCGGCGACCCCGCCTACCGGCTCACCGATCTCACCGCCGCCCTGTGCGACGTCCTGGTGCTCGCGCACCGTCTCCCCGACGCCACCGGGCCGGAACTCGCCGAACTGCGCGGCAGCGTACGGCAGCCGTACAGCCCGGACGGTTCCCTGCGCCTGTACGGCGTCTTCGCCGAGCCGGTCCTCTCGGCGACCGGATACGCGGGCGCCGTCACGTGGGCCGCCGACGCGGCGGGCCGCCTCTACACGGTCTCCGACGTGGCTCCGGGCGGCGCCGAGCGGGCCACGGGTGCGGCGGACCGAGCCGTACGCCTCGGCGACACGGCCCTGACTCACCGTGAACTCTCCCGCGCGGGACTCGCCGTGTCCGGGGCGACCGTCTCCCCGACCGGCCGCCTCGGCGCGGGCGCGGGCGTACGGGCCGTGCGCGCGTCCGGCGTCGGCTGGGACGCCGAACCCCTGGACCGCCTGTGGGCGGTACCGGTGCCGGAGCAGATCTCCCGCTCCCTGACGAGCGACCGGGACGGCAGGGAGGTGCGGGAAAGCGGGGACCTGCTGTTCCTCGACGTCACGCTCGTCGGCACCGTCCGCGAAGCGGCGGGTGAATGCCTGGTCGCGGACTGCGGCGGACTCCGGCTCCGGCTCGCCGCCGCCCACGACCATCTGGCGCTGCCCCACCGCGAGAACCTGCGCCTCCTCGCGTCCGCGCCGGGCGCCCGGCTGCGCGTCGTCGCCCGGCTCACGCCGGGCCCGCTCCCCCGCGCGACGTTGCTGGCCGTGAGCCATCCCACCCACCCCGGCAGACGCGTCGATCTCGGCCTGGACCGTCTCAGCCGCGCCGACCTGCCCACTCTGCCGCCCCACCAGGCCCAGCGGTCGCACCAGCCATCGCCCCAGCCCCCACCACCACACAACACCCCGACTCACGAACCCCCGCCCACCATCGACGACGCCCCGGTCCACCTGCTGCGACGCCGGGTCATGCAGGCCGTCTCCGGAGGGCGCCGCGTGCTGGCGTTCCCCGGCGGCCGGGACGCCGAGGTCACGCGGTTGCGCCGGTACGGCCTGGGCACCGCGGGTGAGTTGCTCGCCGAGTTGCACGCCACCGCGGCGGACCGCGCACGCGACCCCTTCGGCCGGCTGCTCCCGGCGGACACCGGCCGCTTCGTCCGCGCCTGGCTCGGCGCCGCCGTCTACACGGAGGCACTCGACCGGGCCCTGTGCGCCGCCGCGTGGGGCGCGGACCTCGCCGGCCCGGACGAACCCGCACCCCGGGCCGCCCCAGCCGTGCCCACGGACCGGACCACAGGGACCGGACGGCAGTGAGACGGTCCGCTCAGCGGCACCACCCGCACGATCCGCCCGCTGAGCGGCGCGGGTCGCCGTAGTATCGGATGATCTCGTGGGGGAAGGCGGGCGGACATGGGCAGACAGCGTCCCGGTACGCCGACGCTGGAGGAGGTGGCCGCCCTCGCCGGCGTGGGGCGGGGCACCGTCTCAAGGGTCATCAACAACGCGGCCGGCGTGCGGGACTCGACGCGCCGCGCCGTGCAACGGGCCATCGCGGAGCTGGGGTACGTCCCGAATCTCGCGGCGCGTTCGCTGGCGGGGCACCGTGCGGACGCCGTCGCGCTGGTGATGACGGAGACGGACTGGCGGCTGTTCGGGGAGCCGTTCTTCACGGAGATCGTGCATGCCGTCGGCGATGCCCTCACCGACACCCCGGTGCAGTTGCTGCTCACGCTGGTCCGCACGGACACCGAGCGCCGGCGCTTCGTGGAGTACGCGCGAGGCGGGCGGGTCGACGGGGTTCTGCTGATGTCCGTGCACGCCGCGGATCCGCTGCCGGACATGCTGGCCAAGGCGGGGCTGCCCACCGTGATGCTCGGGCGGCGTTCCGGCGACGAGAGTGTCACCTACGTCGACGCCGACAACGCCGGGGGCGCGCGCGGCGCGGTCACGTATCTGCTGGACGGAGGCCGGCGCGCGATCGGGGCCATCAGCGGGCCGCTGGACATGTACGTCGCCCAGTGCCGGTTGCGCGGATACCGGGAGGCTCTGGAGCTGGCCGGTGCGGCGGCCGTCCCGTCGCTGGTCGTCGAGGGCGCCGACTTCACGGAGGAGAGCGGGCGCCGGGCGATGACGAGCCTGATCGGCCGTCACCCGGAGCTGGACGCGGTCTTCGCCGCCTCGGACACCCTGGCCGCCGGGGCACTCGGCGCGCTGCGCGCCGCGGGCCGGCGGGTGCCCCAGGACGTGGCGGTGATCGGCTTCGACGACTTCCAGCCGGCCCGGCCCACGGACCCGCCGCTGACGACGGTCCGGCAGCCGCTGGAGGAGATCGGCCGCACCATGGTGCGGCTGCTGCTGGAGGAGATGGAGGAGTCGCCCGTCGCCTGGCGGCACGTCATCCTCCGTACGGAACTGGTGCTCCGGGACTCCGCCTGACCGAGGCCCCCCGGCGGGGGGCGGGCGGCCGGGGGCCCGCTCGACAGCGGGGGGGCGCGGTGACAGCGCCGCCGCGGC
>NZ_JBHXNW010000066.1:1787-14188 GCF_042717365.1 Streptomyces sp. NPDC058534 | reverse complement strand
CTCTACGACCGTTCCGTCGCGGCGCCCCGCCCCCCCCCCCCCCCCCCGCCCGCGGGGGCCCCCCCCCCCCCCCCGCCCCCGGCTCCCACCTGGGGCTTCGAGATTCGTTCCACGGCTCCTTGTGCGCACAGTCTTGTCAGGAACATGAACGGCTCCTACAGTCCCCAGTCAACCGGTAGTTGGGAGCGCTCCCATCAGTGGGGAGTTGGGAGCGCTCCCGCTCCGGCCCCTTCCCCCCGCACTCTCCCGGAGAGGCCCCCATGCGAACGCCACAGCCTCAAGTCCGCACCCTACGCGGCCTCTTGTCCGCGCTGATCGCGACTCTCGCGAGCTTCGCGGCCGTCGCGTCGCTCATCACCGCGGCGGCACCGGCCCAGGCGGACACCACGATCTGCGAACCCTTCGGAACGACGACGATCCAGGGACGGTACGTCGTCCAGAACAACCGCTGGGGTTCCAGCGCCACCCAGTGCATCACCTCGACCGACAGCGGCTTCCGGGTCACCCAGGCCGACGGCTCGGTGCCGACCAACGGGGCACCGAAGTCGTACCCGTCGGTCTTCAACGGCTGTCACTACACCACCTGTTCGCCGGGCACCAGTCTGCCCGCGCGGCTGAACACCGTCTCCAGCGCGCCGTCCAGCATCTCGTACGGCTTCGCCGGCGACGCCGTCTACAACGCCTCCTACGACATCTGGCTGGACCCGACTCCCCGGACCGACGGCGTCAACCAGACCGAGATCATGATCTGGTTCAACCGAGTCGGCCCGATCCAGCCCATCGGCTCCCCGGTCGGCACGGCCACCGTGGGCGGCCGGACCTGGGAGGTGTGGAGCGGCAGCAACGGCTCCAACGACGTGCTGTCCTTCGTGGCCCCGTCGGCGATCAGCAGCTGGAGCTTCGACGTCATGGACTTCGTCCGGGCGACCGTCGCGCGCGGCCTCGCCGAGAACGACTGGTACCTGACCAGCGTTCAGGCGGGCTTCGAACCCTGGCAGAACGGCGCGGGACTGGCCGTGAACTCCTTCTCCTCCACCGTGCAGACCGGCACCGGACCCGGCCCGGACCCCGACCCCGGCGAGCCGGGCGAGGCAGAGGCGTGCGAGGTGTCGTACGGCACGAACGTCTGGCAGAACGGGTTCACCGCGGACGTCACCGTCACCAACACCGGTACGGCGCCCGTCGACGGCTGGCGGCTCGCCTTCACCCTGCCCTCGGGCCAGCGGATCACCAACGCCTGGAACGCCTCGGTCGCCCCGTCCGCGGGCGCGGTCACGGCCACCGGCGTGGCGCACAACGCCCGGATCGCTCCCGGCGGCAGCCTGTCGTTCGGCTTCCAGGGCGCGCACGGCGGGACGTTCGCAGAGCCGGACGGTTTCCGCCTGAACGACGCCGCCTGCACCACGGCGTAAGCACTCCCCCGCCCGTCCGGTCGAAGCCCCGCCCCCGGACGGGCGGGGGCTCCACCTCCTCCACACCCCTCTTCCCACCGGCGGAATCAGGAGACCCCATGGCTCGACGCAGCAGACTCCTCTCACTCGCGGCGGTGCTGGCCACCCTGCTCAGTGCGCTCGGCGTGACCCTCCTGCTCGGGCAGGGGCGGGCCGAGGCGCACGGCGTGGCGATGATGCCCGGCTCCCGCACCTACCTCTGCCAACTGGACGCCAAGACCGACACCGGCGCCCTCGACCCGACGAACCCGGCCTGCCGGGCCGCCCTCGACGAGAGCGGCGGGACGGCGCTGTACAACTGGTTCGCCGTGCTCGACTCCAACGCGGGCGGACGAGGCGCGGGTTACGTGCCGGACGGCACCCTGTGCAGCGCCGGCGACCGTTCCCCGTACGACTTCGCCGCCTACAACGCGGCCCGCGCGGACTGGCCCCGGACGCACCTGACGTCCGGTTCCACCATCAAGGTGCAGTACAGCAACTGGGCGGCCCACCCCGGTGACTTCCGGGTCTATCTGACCAAGCCGGGCTGGTCGCCCACGTCCGAGCTGGGCTGGGACGACCTGGAGCTGATCGAGACGGTGACCGACCCGCCGCAGCAGGGCTCGCCGGGTACCGACGGGGGCCACTACTTCTGGGATCTCGCGCTGCCCTCGGGCCGCTCGGGCGACGCGCTGATCTTCATGCAGTGGGTGCGTTCGGACAGCCAGGAGAACTTCTTCTCCTGCTCGGACGTCGTCTTCGACGGCGGCAACGGCGAGGTCACCGGCATCCGCGGTTCGGGAAGCACTCCGGGCCCGGACCCGACGCCCACGCCGACCCCGACGGCACCACCCACGCACTCCGGTTCCTGCATGGCCGTCTACTCCGTGGAGAACTCCTGGAGCGGTGGCTTCCAGGGCTCGGTGGAGGTGATGAACCACAGCAGCGAGCCCCTCAACGGCTGGGCGGTGCAGTGGCGGCCGGGCGGCGGGACCACGCTGGGCGGGGTGTGGAACGGTTCGGTGTCCAGCGGTGGCGACGGCACGGTGACGGTCCGGAACGTGGACCACAACCGCGTCATACCACCCGACTCCAGCGTCACCTTCGGCTTCACCGCGACGTCCACGGGCAACGACTTCCCCGCGGGGACGATCGGCTGCGTCGCGTCCTGACCCTTTCGAGTGAGGTCGGCGGTGCCCCCGCCCCGGGCCCCGCCGACCTCACGTACCGGTTACAAATCGCTCAACCTCTGGTTGCGAAGCGGTGATCGGGCGACGATGGGGGCATGACTCCGGCCCAGCACGCCTTTGAGCGGCTGCAAGCCTGGCCCGACCTCACCGCGGGTTCGGCCAGTTGTGGAACAGGACGGGCACTGTGCTCCGTCCGCGACGAGATCGTCCACTTCCATTCGGACCGGGACGTGGACCTCCACCTCACCCACCGGGCCATCCAGCGCTTCCAGTACGACCTCAGCGGCTCCAGCGCCATCCGCCTGGTCGCAGGCTCACGCTGGGTGACGGTGCACCTGGACTGCGACGCCGACGTCGACCTGTTGCTGAGCCTGGTGAGCATCGCCCTCAAGGCCCATCAGTCCCGGCCGGCCGGCGACCCGCCCTCGGGGTGCAACTTCCGCCGGGTCACGGTGCTGCCCCGCACGGTGGCCGGCGAGGTCTGACGGAGGCCGACGGCGGTGCGCCCAGCTAGGGGCACCGCCGTGACCCGGTGTCAGTGGTCCGCCGGGCCCTCCGGGGCGCGCCGGATACCGGCCGCGGCGAGGGCCGCGCCGAACAGGCAGAGGACGCCGGTGACGACCACGGCCAGGTGGACTCCGTTCATGAACGCCTGCCCGCTGCCCTCCACCACGGCGGCCCGCAGCCCGGCCGGCAGATCACCGGAGACGGGTGCCACGCCCATCGCCACGGCGTCCTCGGCCTCCCGCAACCCGTGGGCCATGGCGGACGGCACACCCGCGCCGGTCAGCTCGCCGGTGAGCGTGGAGCCGACCCGGGCGCTGATCAGCGAGACCAGGACGGACGTACCGAGCGCCCCGCCGATCTGCAGGGTGGTCGCCTGGAGACCGCCGGCCACCCCGGCGTACCGGACGGGGGCGTTGCCCACGATGGCGTCCGAGGAGGCGGACATCACCATGCCGACGCCGAGGCCGAGGGCGATGAACGGCGGCCACATCGTGGCGTAGGAGGAGTCGGTCTGCCAGGTGAGCATGCCGAAGCAGGATGCCGCCTGGAGCAGCATGCCCACCGGCATGGTCAGCCGCGGTCCGAAGCGCTGGGTCAGGGCCGCGCCCAGCGGCGAGGCGACCAGCGAGGCGAGACTGAGCGGGAGCGTGCGCACGCCCGCCTGGACCGGGGTGAAGCCGCGCACGTTCTGGAGGTACAGCATCACGAAGAAGATCACTCCCAGCATGACGAAGAAGTTCAGCGCGGTGATGACCGCGCCGATCGTCAGTGCCCGGCTGCGGAACAGGCTCATCGGCAGCAACGGGTGCGCGGTCCGGGTCTCGTGCCGGCCGAACACGAGCAGCAGGACGAGGCCCGCCCCGACGGCGCCCAGGGTCCCGGCGGAGGTCCAGCCCCAGGTCTCGCCCTTGACGACACCGAAGACCACGGCCAGCAGACCGAGGGCGAGCAGGACGAGGCCGGGAAGGTCGAAGCGCTCCCGGCCCGCGGCGCCACGGCTCTCCGGGAGGACGAGGACTCCGAAGACGATGGCGGCGACGCCGATGGGGGCGTTGATGTAGAAGACGGACTCCCAGTCGACGTGTTCCACGAGGAGTCCGCCGACGATGGGTCCGAGGGCGGTCGCCACGGCGGAGACCATGGCCCAGATGCCCACGGCCATGCCGAACTTCTTCGGCGGGAACACGGAGCGCAGCAGGCCGAGGGTGTTGGGCATCAGCAGTCCGCCGAAGGCGCCCTGGAGCGCGCGGAAGGCGACCACGCCCTCGACCGAGCCGGCCAGGCCGATGGCGACGGAGGCGAGGGTGAAGCCGGCGACGCCGACAAGGTAGTAGGTGCGCCGTCCGAACCGGTCGCCGAGCTTGCCGCCCAGGATGAGGGTGGCGGCCAGCGCGAGCAGGTAGGCGTTGGTGACCCACTGGAGTTGGGCGGTCGACGCGTGCAGGTCGCTGCCGATCGCGGGGTTGGCGATGGCGACGACGGAGCCGTCGAGCTGGACCATGAAGAGTCCGAACGCGACGGCGAGCAGGGTCAGCCACGGGTTGGACCGCCGACGGCCGGCCGACGGTGGGGCGGTCTCGGCCGCGGGCGCGGTGGGGTCAGCCACGGACGTGGAGGGCATGAACGGGCCTTCGCTTCCAGGTTCAAGGGGGTGGTGCGCGGAGACATGGCGGTCCGCGGGAGCACGGCGGACCGGCCGCGGGCACGACGGTGCGCCTGCGGCCGGCGAGAACGCCCGGGTTCCGCCCGGTCAGCGGGCGGCGGGGTGGAGGTGGCGCGCCAACGCGTCGAGCGCGTCCAGGGCGGAGCCGAGGGCGCCCTGCTGTCCCTCGGTGAGGGAGGTCAGGGCGTGGCGGATGAACGCGGTCTCCAGTTCCCGCACCTCGGACACCCGCTCACGGGCCATGGCCGTGAGGTGGAGGTGGGCGACCCGCTTGTCCGCACTGTCCTGCCGGCGCTCCAGATCACCCTGCTCGGTGAGCTGGGAGACCAGGGCGCTGACGTTGTTCGGCTTCATCAGCAGGGCCTCGGCGGCCTCGCGCACGGTGGCGCCCTCACGCTGTGCGACGAAGCGCAGCAGGGCGAGCTGCCCCTCCGGGGGCTTGGGGTGCGGGTACGCGGCGGCGACCTGCCGGTCCAGCGCCCGGTGCAGCGCGGGAAGGCACGCCGCGAGCCCGGAGGCCACGCGGTCGATGTCCCGGCTAGGGGTGCTGGAGGCGGTCACCCGCGGATAATAGGTATGCCTAGATAGGTATGTCAAAGGACCAAAATCCAGCACGACGGCACCACCCGCGCAACGCACTCGCAACCTTCCCCGTGCTGGGATGCGCCCCATGGGCGACACATACGAGGAGATCCCCCGCGTCGAGCTGACCCCCGAGGCCGCCGTTCTGCTGCGGCGGCTCCGCGGGGCGCACGGCCCGCTGATGTTCCACCAGTCCGGCGGCTGCTGCGACGGCAGCGCCCCCATGTGCTATCCGGCCGGCGAATTCCGTACCGGCGGTTCGGACGTCCTGCTCGGCGAGCTGGTCGTGGACGGCGTCGGGGAGCCGGTGGAGTTCTGGATGTCGCGCAGTCAGTACGAGGTGTGGAGTCACACCCGGTTGACCGTGGACGTCGTCGCGGGCCGCGGCAGCGGCTTCTCCCTGGAGGCGCCCGAGGGGGTGCGCTTCCTCATCCGCTCACGAGTCGTGGGCGGATAGCCCGCCCGCGGCCCGGTCTACGGTCAACGGTCAACGGTCTACGGTCTGAGGCTGCTCACGATGTCCGCCGTCGCGGTCAGACCGCTGTTGATGGTCGGGGCGATGCTCGTGCTCGCCAGGTAGAAGCCGAGCAGCAGACACACCAGCGCGTGCGAGATCTTCAGCCCGCCGTTGCGCAGGAAGAGCACCGCGAGGACGAACAGCAACAGCACCACAGAGATGGAAACGGCCATCGTCAACCTCCTCCGCCACGTCCACTTCGCGGCGTTCGGCCGCAAGTGTGGCGTAGCGGAGGGTTCGTCCGTGCGACTGACCTGTCCTCCGAACGAGTGGTGTTCCCGCCGGTGTTCCTACGCGTCCCGGTGGGCGTCGAGGAACGCCTCCAGGCCGGCGAGGTCGTCCGTGTTGAGGTGGTCGACACCGGCGGCGAGCAGTTCGGTCCACACGGCGTCCCGCGCGGGTCCCGCGACGTCGGGCGTGGCCCAGAACCGCACCCGCTGCCCGCGGGCGTGCGCCGCGCCGACGATGCCCCGCAGCCTGCGCCGTTCGGTGGAGGGGAAGGCGCCCACGCCCTGCCAGGTGAAGTTGAGCGTCCAGTTGTCGCTGATCAGCGGGACGAAGGAGGCGGGGGCGGTGCTGCCGAGGTCGGTGAGGCGGCCGTCGTAGAAGGCGCGGCGCGTGCGCTGGGCCTCCATGGGGGCGCGGGCCGCCCGGTCGCCGGAGACCACCGCGGTGACCGCGCCGGGGAGGACCCGTCCGTGGGCGCAGGCGGTGAACAGGTGCCGGTGGCGGCGCAGCTGCCGGTCGAGTTCGAGGTACGTCGACGCCCCCTCGGTCTTGATGTCGATGAGGAGTTGCAGGGCGCGGCGGTCCCGCCGGTAGACCCTGCCGTGGTTCGCGCGGACCCGGGCGGCGAGGGGGTCGAGGTAGAGGGATTCCAGGGTGCGGGCCGGGTCGAGGTCCTCGGGGTCGTGGGCGACGAGGAGTTGACCGTCGACCAGGTAGATGTCGGCCTCGACGCTGCCGAAGCGGTGGTCGAGCGCGTCGAGGAGCGGGCGGGGGTGCTCGTAGTCGTTGTGGGCGTGCGCGCGCCACAACGGGCGTGGCCCGCGCCCGCCTTCACTCGCCAGCGCGTTGCCTGCGGGCAGGGCGACCGCGCCCGCGAGGGCGGCGCCGAGGGTGGTGAGGGCTCTGCGTCGGGTGGTGAGGGCCATGCTCTGCCTCCCTGAATGTGCCGTACGGGACGCCTGTGAGTATGCGGTCCCGGTGCCCTCAGGGAGCAGAGTCGTGCGGGGAGTTGGCCGGACCGCCCTCGGTCGTTCACCTCGACGGAGCCGGTCGCACGGAAAGTGCCCGCCCCCGGAGGGACGGGCACCGCGCGGACGGGCGGAGGGCCGTCAGGGGGCTCGCAGGTCGACCAGTTCGGCCAGCGCCGCCCGGTGGGTGCCCGCCGCGCCGTAGGCGATCGAGTCGGCCTTGGCCCGCTTCAGGTACAGGTGGACCGGGTGCTCCCAGGTCATGCCGATGCCGCCGTGCAGTTGCAGCGCCTCCTCGGCGGCGTGGACGGCCACCTGGGCCGCGTACGCCTGGGCCACGGCGACGGCCACGGCGACGGCCACGTCGGTGTCCTCGCCGGTGGCCAGGGCGTCGGCCGCGTTGCGGGCCGCGGCGCGCAGCCCGGCCACCTCCAGCCACAGCCCGGCGAGCCGGTGCTTGAGCGCCTGGAAGCCGCCGACCTGGCGGTTGAACTGCTTGCGTTCCTTCAGGTAGCGGACGGTCTCGGTGAGCAGCCAGTCGGCCAGGCCCAGTTGCTCCGAGGCGAGCAGCCCGGCACCGGCCCGCAGGGCGCGCCGCACAGCGGGTCCGGACTCACCGAGCCGGCGCCCGGGGGCGCCTTCGAGGGTGATGCGGGCGAGGGGCCGGGTGAGGTCCAGGGACGTCTGCGGGGTGACGGTGACGTCGGCGGCACGGACCGCGTACAGTCCCCCGTCGTCCGCGGGCACCAGCAGCACGTCGGCCACGGCCGCGTCGGCGATGCCGGTCAGTTCCCCGTGCAGGGTGCCCTCTTCGAGCCGCACGTGCGGGACCGGGCCGCCCGGTGCGACGTGGAGTCCGACGGCGAGTGCGGCGACGGAGGTCGCGGACGCCAGCTCGGTGAGCAGGTCGTCGGCCGCGCAGGCCAGCAGCGCCTCGGTGGCGACGACGGCGCTCGTCAGGTACGGCACCGGCGCGACCGCGCGTCCCAACTCCTCCAGCACCACAGCGGTTTCCCGGTGGGTGGCGCCCTGGCCGCCCAGTTCCTCCGGGACCAGCAGGCCGGCGAGGCCCATCGAACCGGCGAGCGACTTCCACAGCGACACGTCGTGCGGGCCGGCCGACTCGGTGCGGGCGATGACGCCCGCCGGGTCGCAGTGGTCGGTGAGCAGGTCCCGGACGGCGGCGCGCAGCGCCTCTTCCTCCTCCGAGTAGAGCAGAGCGGGTTCCGGCTGTGCGCTCATCGGGCGAGGTCCTTCCATGCGACGTCCTTGTCGGTGCGCGGCTCGGCGGGCAGGCCCAGGACGCGTTCGGCGACGATGTTGAGCAGGACCTCGCTGGTCCCGCCCTCGATGCTGTTGCCCTTGGAGCGCAGGTAGCGGTACCCGGCGTCGCGGCCGGTGAAGTCCACCAGCTCGGGGCGGCGCATCGTCCAGTCGTCGTACAGCAGGCCCTCCTCGCCGAGGAGTTCGACCTCCAGGCCGCTGATCTCCTGGTTGAGCCGGGCGAAGTTCAGCTTCATGCCGGCCCCCTCGGGGCCGGGCTGGCCGGCCACCAGCTGCTGGCGCAGCCGTACGCCGGTGAGCCGCGCGACCTCGGCCTCGACCCACAGGCCGAGCAGCCGCTGGTGCAGGTCGTGGGTGCGCAGGTCCGGGCGTTCCCGCCAGGTCCCGGCGATCTTGCCGATCATGCCGCCCTCGCGGGGGATCGGGGTACCGCCGATGGCGACGCGCTCGTTGTTCAGCGTGGTCTGCGCGACCCGCCAGCCGTCGCCGGTCTCACCGAGGCGCCGGGAGTCGGGGATGCGGACGCCGGTGAGGAACACCTCGTTGAACTCGGCCTCGCCGGTGATCTGGCGCAGCGGCCGGACCTCGACCCCGGGGTCGGTCATGTCGCAGACGAAGTAGGTGATGCCCCGGTGCTTGGGCAGGTCCGGGTCGGTGCGGGCGATGAGGATGGCCCAGCGGGCGAGGTGCGCGCTGGAGGTCCACACCTTCTGCCCGTCGACGACCCAGTCTCCCCCGCTCTCGGCTTCGCTCGAGCGGGAGGGGCCCCCATCCTCGCGGACGGCCCGGGTGCCGAGGGCCGCGAGGTCGGAACCGGCGCCCGGTTCGCTGAACAGCTGGCACCACACCTCCTCGCCGGTCCACAGCGGGCGCAGCAGCCGGCGCTTCTGCTCCTCGGTGCCGTACTGGAGGATCGTCGGGGCGGCCATGCCGAGGCCGATGCCGATCCGCCGGGGGTCGTTGTCGGGGGCGCCCGCCGCCGCCAGCTCGGCGTCCACGACGGCCTGGAGGGAGCGGGGGACGCCGAGTCCGCCGAGGCCCTGCGGGTAGTGCACCCAGGCGAGCCCCGCGTCGAAGCGGGCCCTCAGGAAGTCCAGGCGGTCCGTGGTCGCCGGCGGATGTGCGGCCAGCAACTCCTTGGTGCGGGTGCGCAGTTCGGTGGCGTCGGTCATGCGGCGGCTCCCTTCTCCAGCGTTTCGGGTACGACGGCCACCCGGCCGGTCGTCCTGCCGTCGGCGACGCGCTGCACGGCGTCCGCCGCCCCGCCGAGCGGCACCCGCTCGCTCACCAGCGGCTTGATCGCGCCCCGCGCGGCCAGGTCGGTGAGCTGTTCGTGGCAGTGCAGGACCAGCTTCGGATCCTTGGTGTTGTAGAGGCCCCAGTGCAGGCCGAGGATCGCGTAGTTCTTCACCAGGGCGTGGTTGAGCGCGGGGCTGGGGATGGTGCCGCTCGCGAAGCCGACGACGACGATCCGGCCCTCGAAGGCGACGGTCTTGGCGGACTGGGTGTAGGCCTGGCCGCCCACCGGGTCGTAGATCACGTCCGCGCCCCGGCCGCCGGTGGCCTCCTTCACGGCGGCGACGACGTCCTCGCCGTGCCGGTCGACGACCACGTCGCAGCCCAGCTCCCGGGCGACGGCCGCCTTCTCGGGTCCGCCGACGACACCGATGACGGTGGCGCCGGCGGCCTTGCCGAGCTGTACGGCCGCGCTGCCGACCCCTCCGGCGGCAGCGTGGACGAGCAGCGTCTCGCCGGCCTCCAGCCGGGCCCGGCGATGCAGGCCGAACCAGCCGGTCTGGTAGCCGATGTGCAGGGCCGCGGCCTCGGCGTCGTCCAGCGCGTCCGGCGCGGGGAGCAGGGCACGGGCGTCCGCGAGGGCGTACTCGGCGAAGCCGCCGTGCGGCAGCGCGGGGTTGGCGATGACGCGGCGCCCGTCCTCGGTCTCGCCGCAGATCTCCACGCCCGGTGTGAACGGCAGCGGCGGCCTGATCTGGTACTGGCCCCGGCAGAGCAGGGCGTCCGGGAAGTTGATGTTGGCGGCGCGGACCCTCAGCAGGACCTGGCCGTCGCCGGGCGTGGGCGGCTCCACGTCCGCGAGGCGCATCACCTCGCCCGGCTCGCCGTTCTCGTGCACCTGCCATGCCTGCATGCGGGGCCTCCACCGACTGTGTCGTCCGACCGGGTCACTCGCATACTAAGCGGTCGCTTGCCGATCGGGGAACAGCTCGCACGCGGTCGTACGTCACGTGCCGCCGTCGTGTACCCGCAATCCCCTTCCGCGCGAGCCGTCACCCGCGGGCGGCGGGCCGCGCCCGTACGTGCATCCGCTCCCCCTGCGGGCCGAAGAGGCTGAGGAACTCGGCCGGCCCCTCCCCCGTCGACCCGAACCAGTGCGGCACCCGGGTGTCGAACTCTGCGGCCTCCCCCGCCGACAGCACCACGTCGTGGTCCCCGAGCACGAGCCGCAGCCGGCCCGAGAGGACGTAGAGCCACTCGTATCCCTCGTGGGTGCGCGGGTCCGGTTCCTCCTTGCGCGCGGGTTCCAGCACCTTGAACGCCTGGAGCCCGCCCGGCTGGCGGGTGAGCGGCCAGTGCGTGCGGCCGTGGCGCACGATCGGCTCGGACCGCACCCGGGGGTCGCCGACCGGCGGGGCGCCGACCAGTTCGTCCAGCGGCACCTGGTGGGCCTGGGCGATCGGCAGCAGCAGTTCGAGGCTGGGCTTGCGCAGGCCCGACTCCAGCCGCGACAGGGTGCTGACGGAGATGCCGGTGGTCTCGGACAGGGCCGCCAGGGTCACCTCGCGCTCCTTGCGGACCTGGCGGAGCCGGGGGCCGACACCGGCCAGGACGTCGTCTGCAGTCATGTGAGTATTGCAGAATCAGCAACAAGATTTGTCAATACAGGGGTGGTGGAGCGACCTTCTCAGTGGAGGTGGTCACCATGACCCAGAACGTCACCCCTACCCAGCGCACGGACCTGACCGGGACGTACGACGTGGTGGTCGTGGGCGGCGGTGCCGCCGGGCTGTCCGCCGCACTCGTCCTGGGCCGGTCACGGCTGCGCACGCTGGTCGTCGACGCCGGAGAGCCCCGCAACACGCCCTCGGACCACATGCAGGGCTACCTGACGCGGGACGGCATGTCGCCCGCCGAGTTCCTGGCGCTCGGCCGGGAGGAGATCGCGCGCTACGGCGTGGAACTGGTCCGCGACCGGGCGGTCGACGTGTCCCGGGACGGGGACTTCGCCGTGCGGCTGGCCGGCGGGGGCACCGTGCGGGCCCGCCGGCTGATCGTCACCACCGGGCTCAGGGACGAGCTGCCGGCCGTGCCGGGGGTCGCCGAGCGGTTCGGCCGGGACGTGCTGCACTGCCCGTTCTGCCACGGCTGGGAGGTGCGCGACGGGCACTTCGGCGTGCTCGCCACCAGCCCGCTCAGTGTGCACCAGGCGCTGATGGTGTCCGGCTGGTCGGACGACGTGACGCTCTTCCTGCACACGGTCGCCGAGGAGGAGCTGACCGACGACGACCTGCGCCGCCTCGCCGCGGCCGGGGTCAAGGTGGTCCCCGGCGAGGTCGCCGCCCTGCGCGTCGAGGACGACCGGCTGACCGGCGTCCGGCTGGCGGACGGCTCGGCACACGACCGCTCGGTCGTGTTCGTCGCCCCGCGGGCGGTACCGCGGACCGGCCTGATGGAGCGGCTGGGCGCGGACCTCCAGGAGACCCCGTTCGGCGCGTACCCGGTGGTGGACCCGACCGGCCGCACCTCCGTCCCGGGCGTGTGGACGGCCGGCAACACGATGGGCTTCGGCGAGCAGGTCGTCCACGCGGCCAGCGGCGGCTACCGCGCGGCGGCCGCGATCGTCGGCGACCTGATCATGTCAAACCTGGACGCGACCCTGGCGGGGTGAGGGGGCGTACGGGGAGGCGTACGCCGGGAGCCGCCGGCCGCGGCGGGTCTGGGCGGGGCTGGGCCACCCCGGACCACGCCCAAGCCGGCACGGCTGCCCCCGACGCCAGGCCGCCCGCAGCCGGA
>NZ_JBHXNW010000066.1:0-1690 GCF_042717365.1 Streptomyces sp. NPDC058534 | reverse complement strand
GGAGACGACCATCCCCGCCGCCGGGCCACACCCAGGCAGACACAGCTGGGAACGGGCCCGCCGGCGCCGAGGCCGACCCGCTGTACCCGACGCCAAAAAGCCACGCCCAGGCCGGCACGGCTGCCCCCGACGCCAGGCCGCCCGCAGCCGGAGACGACCATCCCCGCCGCCGGGCCACACCCAGGCAGACACAGCTGGGAACGGGCCCGCCGGCGCCGAGGCCGACCCGCTGTACCCGACGCCAAAGGCCATGCCCAGGCCGGCACGGCTGCCCCCGGCGCCAGGCCGCCCGCAGGCCGGGCGCGCCGTGCCGCGGGCAGCAGCCCCCCACGGACCCTGCGGTTTCAGGCGGCCGGGATCGCCCGGACCCGCGCCCCCGCAGCCCCCGCCCACCCGGCCGACCCCACCCGCAGGGTGTGCCCCCGCGCTCTCCGGTGCACCATGACTGCATGCTGCTTGCCCGGTTGGCCCAGGTGTCCCGGGAGGTCGCCGAGACGTCGGCGCGGTCCCGCAAGACCGTCCTGCTCGCGGAGTTGTTCCGGGAGGCGGAGGCGGCGGACGTGCCGGTCGTCATCCCCTACCTGGCGGGACGCCTCCCGCAGGGCAGGATCGGCGTCGGCTGGAAGGTGCTGAGCCGAGAGGTGGCGCCAACCGCCGTGCCGTCGCTCACCGTGCGCGACGTGGACGCCCGGCTCACTCACCTCGCCTCGGTGACCGGCA
Organism: Streptomyces sp. NPDC058534; assembly: GCF_042717365.1. Taxonomy (NCBI): domain Bacteria; kingdom Bacillati; phylum Actinomycetota; class Actinomycetes; order Kitasatosporales; family Streptomycetaceae; genus Streptomyces; species Streptomyces sp. NPDC058534. The sequence goes on along the minus strand of NZ_JBHXNW010000066.1, from coordinate 970 downwards.
CCGGTTCGCAGGCCGAGCGGACGCGGCTGGTCGGCGAGCTGATGGGCGCGGCCACCGAGGACGAGCAGCGCTTCCTGATCGGGCTGCTCACCGGTGAGGTCCGGCAGGGCGCCCTGGACGCGGCCGCGGTCGAGGGTCTGGCCGCGGCGACGGACGCGCCCCCGGCGGACGTACGCCGGGCGGTGATGCTCGCGGGCTCCCTCCAGACGGTGGCCGAGGCCCTGCTCGCGGACGGACCCGGCGCCCTGGACCGGTTCCGGCTCACCGTCGGCCGGCCCGTGCTGCCGATGCTGGCGCACAGCGCCTCCTCGGTCGCGGAGGCGGTCGGCAAGCTGGGCGCCTGCGCGGTCGAAGAGAAACTGGACGGCATCCGCGTCCAGGTACACCGGGACGGCGACACCGTCCGCCTCTACACCCGCACCCTGGACGACATCACCGACCGGCTCCCCGAGGTCACCCGGGCGGCCCTCGCGCTGCCCGGTGAGCGGTTCATCCTGGACGGCGAGGTGATCTCCCTGGACGGGAGCGGACGTCCCCGGTCCTTCCAGGAGACCGCCGGACGGGTCGGCTCCCGCACGGACGTGGCGACGGCCGCGCGGGCGGTCCCCGTCTCCGTGGTGTTCTTCGACGTGCTGTCCGTCGACGGCCACGACCTGCTCGACCTGCCGCTGACCGAACGGCACGCGGCGCTGGCCCGGCTGGTCCCCGGGCCGACGCGGGTGCGGCGCACGCTCGTGGGCGGGCCCGAGGAGACGCCGGCCGCCGAGGAGTTCCTCGCCGAGACGCTGCGGCGCGGCCACGAGGGCGTCGTCGTCAAGGGGCTCGACGCCGGCTACAGCGCGGGCCGCCGCGGCGCGTCCTGGCTGAAGGTCAAGCCCGTCCACACCCTCGACCTGGTCGTGCTGGCCGCCGAGTGGGGCCACGGCCGCCGCACCGGCAGGCTCTCCAACCTCCACCTGGGCGCCCGCAC
>NZ_JBHXNW010000065.1:0-51748 GCF_042717365.1 Streptomyces sp. NPDC058534 | reverse complement strand
ACCGCAGAACTCGAAGGCTCCGGCGTCGAAAGTGCTCACCTGCTGGCGGCTACGGAACCGAGCATTCCCCGGTTCCGTAGCTCCCATTAGGCGTCCCGGCGACGCAGCCGCCACGCTCCGGCGAGGAGCGCGGCCGCCGCCCACAGCGCGGTCACCGCGAGGCCCGTCCACGGGCCCAGGTGCCCGTCGTGCGTCTGGTAGACGACGACTTGCCCGGCCCTGTCCGGCAGGAAGTCGGTGGCGCCGCCCGCCACGTCCCCGATCACGAAGGAGATGATGAGGATGAACGGGATCAGGGTGGAAAGGGTGGCCACGCCGCTGCGGAACAGGGCGGTGAGACCGGCCGCGAGCAGTGCCATCAGCGTGAAATAGATCCCCAGGCCCACGACGCCGCGCAGCTGCTGACCCGCGGTGAGTCCGTCCGCCGCCGGACCGAGGCCCGCTCGGGCCGCGAAGAGCGCGGCGGTCGCGGTGAGCAGTCCCGTCACGAGGGTCGGTACGGCGACCACCACCAGCTTCGCCGCGAACCACCGGCCGCGCCGCGGTACGGCGGCCAGGGAGAGCCGGATCGCGTTGCCGTGGTACTCGGAGGACACGACCATGGCACCGAACGCGATGGCGGCGATCTGACCGGGCATGACCCCGGAGAGGGCCATGAACAACGGGTCGAAGTCCGGGTCCGAGGTGTCGGAGACACCCGCCAGGGCGGAGAAGGCCGTGGTGACCGCGAAGACGGCCAGCAGCGTGCCGCACAGCGAACGCAGGCTGAGCACCTTGAGCGCCTCGGAGCGGAGTACGGGCGTGAAGGACATGGTCAGGCCTCCTGGGGCTGTGCGGTGAACTCGGTCTCGGTGGCCGTCAGGTCGAGATAGGCCTGCTCCAACGTGCCCTCGTCCGAGGCCAGTTCCAGGACGGGCACGCCCGCGCCGGACAGGGCGCGGCCGATGTCGTCCACGCGCGCGTGGGGCACGGTCCAGTACCCGTCGTCGTGCTCCACGGCGTCGTGTCCGTGCCGGGCGAGGGCGGCCTTCAGAGCGGTGGCGTCCGACGTGCGGACACGTACGCGCGGTTGGACGCGCGCGTCGATGAACTCCCGCATCGGCAGGTCGGCGAGCAGCCGCCCCCGGCCGAGGACGACCAGGTGGTCGGCGAACGACGCGGTCTCGTTCATCAGGTGGCTGGACACCAGGACCGTGCGGCCCTCGGCCGCCAGGCGGCGCAGCAGTCCGCGGATCCAGATGATGCCCTCGGGGTCGAGTCCGTTGGAGGGCTCGTCCAGCATCACCACTTCGGGCTCGCCCAGCAGCGCGGCGGCGATGCCCAGCCGCTGGCGCATGCCCAGTGAGTACGTCCGCACCCGGCGGCGGGCGACCGACGCGATGCCCGTCTCCTCCAGCACCTCGTCGACCCGGCGCGCGGGGACGCGGTTGCTCGCCGCGAGCACGCGCAGGTGGTCCCGGGCGGTGCGCGAACCGTGGGCGGCGTCCGCGTCGAGCAGGGCGCCGACGTGCCGCAGGGGTTCGGGGAGGGAGGCGTAGCGGCGGCCGCCGACGGTCGCCGTCCCCGAGGCCGGCCGGTCGAGGCCGAGGACGAGCCGCATGGTGGTGGACTTGCCGGCCCCGTTGGGACCCAGGAAGCCGGTGACCCGGCCGGGGCGCACGGTGAAGGTGAGGTCGTCGACGGCTCGTCGGGTGCCGTACTCCTTGGTGAGGTTCTGGACGTCGATGCTGGTCATGGCAGCAGCTTGACGGCTCGTGAGGGGGCGAGTCCTCCCCCGCCGGTGGAGATCGGCTCCCCCGTGCGGGGGAGGCCCGCTGTCAGTGGCGGCTGGCACGATGAGTCAATGGTCCGCTTTCTGCGCCCGCTGGTTCGGGGGGCTACGTACACACGCTTCGTGTACCTGTGGGTGCCCATGCTCGTTGTGAGCGTCTGGGTGCTCATCGACGACACGAAGATGTGGGTGCCCGCTGCGCTGCTGATCCCGGTCGGTTTCATCCCCGCGGTGCGAACCGGTGAGGGGGTCCAGGCGCGTTGGCTGCTCACGCCCGGTCAGGAGGACACAGGCTTCTCGGTGGCCCCGGCGACGACCTGGCGCGACCGGCTGCGCACGGTGGTGTGGCTGCAAGCGCGCCTGCTGCTGGGCATGTTGACCGCCGGTGCCTGCGTCTGGCTGCCGATCCTCGCCGTCGAGCTGGTCCGGCTCTCCCTGGGACACCGGATCGACGACATACCCGTGCTGCGGGACGCCTCGCCGCACTGGGCGTACGCGCTCCTGACACCGCTCCCCCTCCTCGCGCTGTACGGCGTGGTGGTGGGTCTCGGTGTCCTGGCGACGGCGGGCGCCCGCGCGCTGCTCGGCCCGTCCGCCGCCGAACGGCTCACCGCCCTGGAGGAACGCACCGAGCAACTCCTGGAGCGCAATCGCATCGCCCGCGAGCTGCACGACTCCATCGGCCACGCCCTGACGGTCGCGGTCGTGCAGGCGGGGGCGGCCCGCGCGGCGAACAGTCCGGAGTTCACCGAGCGGGCCCTCACCGCGATCGAGGAGACCGGCCGGGCCGCCCTGGAGGATCTCGAACGGGTGCTCGGCGTCCTGCGGGAGACGCGGACGCCGGTGAGCTCCAGACCGACCCTCGCGGACGCCGACCGGCTCCTGGAGTCCGCGCGCGTCTCGGGGGCCAAGGTCGACGCCGAGGTCACGGGCCCGGTGGAGACGCTGCCGGGCCCGGTCTCCCGCGAGGGATACCGCATCCTCCAGGAGTCGCTGACCAATGTGCTGCGGCACGCGGGCGCGGTGCCGACCCGGGTCCGCGTGGCGGTGGCGGACGGCGCGCTCACCCTGGAGGTGCGCAATCCGCTGCCGGACGCCAGAGCCTCGCCCGCCCGTGGCAGCGGGCTGCGCGGCATCCGCGAGCGGGCCGCGCTGCTGGGCGGGCGGGCGCACACGGGCCCCGACGCCGGCGATTGGCGGGTACGCGTCGAGCTGCCGCCGGGCTGATCTACGCTGGGCGGATGCCGGTCAGAGTGCTCCTCGTCGACGACGAACCCCTCGTACGCGCGGGTCTGCGGGCCGTGCTGGAGGCGCAGCCGGACATCGAGGTCGTCGGAGAGGCGGCGGACGGGGCGGCGGTCGTCCCGCTGGTGCGTCAGGTGCGGCCGGACGTGGTCGCCATGGACGTCCGGATGCCGCTGCTCGACGGCATCGAGGCGACGCGCGCGCTGCTGCGGACGGTGGCCGACCCGCCGAAGATCCTGGTGGTGACGACCTTCGAGAACGACGAGTACGTGTACGAGGCGCTGCGCGCGGGTGCGGACGGGTTTCTGCTCAAGCGCGCCCGGCCGGCCGAGATCGTGCACGCGGTACGGCTGATCGCCGAGGGCGAGTCGCTGCTGTTCCCCGCCTCGGTGCGGCAACTGGCCACCGAGTACGGCGACGACGGCGGGAACCGGGCGGCCCGTGCCACGGTGGAGCGGGCGCGGCTGACCGAGCGGGAGGGCGAGGTGCTGCGGCTGATGTCGCGCGGGCTGTCGAACGCGGAGATCGCCGCCCGGCTGGTCGTCGGCACGGAGACGGTGAAGTCGCATGTGAGCGCGGTGCTGGCGAAGCTGGGGGCACGGGACCGCACGCAGGCGGTGATCACGGCGTACGAGTCGGGGTTCGTGGCGCCGGGGTGAGGCGCGCGCACGGGCCGGGAAGGCGCGGACCGGCACTCGCCGGGGCGGAGCGGGCCGAGTACGATCCGGCCCACACGCGCACGAGCTGGGAGGACGGACCTTGGGTGGCCTGACCGGCGGGGATCCGTCGCTGTTGCGGAGGATCAACTCCGCGGTGGTGCTGCACGCGTTGCGTGCGACGGACTGCGCGACGCTGACCGAGATCACCCGGGTGACGGGCCTGTCCCGGCCGACCGTCGAAGGCGTCGTCGAGGGGCTGATAGAGGCGGGCCTGGTGGTCGAGGCGGCCGCCGACGAGGGCACCGCCCGGCGGCAGGGGCGGCCGGCGCGGCGTTTCCGGTTCCGGGCGGAGGCGGGGCATCTGCTGGGGCTGGAGATCGGGCCGCACCGTGTCGCCGCGCTCCTGTCCGACCTGGACGGCCGGGTGATCGGCGCCCAGGCCAAGGACGTCGACGAGGGTGCCTCGGCCGACGAGCGGCTGGAGCGGCTGCGCACGGCCGTCGCCGAGCTGTTGCGCCGGGCCGGGGTCGCGCGCGGCTCGCTGCGGGCCGTGGGCGCGGCCACGCCGGGGATCGTCGAGGCGGACGGCACGGTCCGGCTGGGGACCGCGCTGCCGGGGTGGACGGGGCTGAGTCTGGGCGAGCGGCTGAGCCGTTCCTTCAAGTGCCCGGTGCTGGTCGAGAACGACGCGAACGCGGCGGCGGTCGCCGAGCACTGGAAGGGCGCCGCCACCGAGTCGGACGACATCGTGTTCGTGCTGGCCGGGCTGAGTCCCGGGGCCGGGGCCCTGATCGGCGGGCGGCTGCACCGGGGGTACGGCGGCGCGGCCGGGGAGATCGGCGCGCTGCATCTGATGGGCCAGGACGTGACGCCGGAGACGCTGCTGTCGACGACCGACCAGCCGCTGCATCCGCTGGACGAGCAGGCGGTCGCCAAGGTCTTCGCCGAGGCCCGGGAGGGCGATCAGCGGGCCCGCGCGGCCGTGGAGCGTTTCATCCAGCGGCTGGTGCACGACGTGACGGCGCTGGTGCTGGCCCTGGACCCGGAGCTGGTCGTCGTCGGCGGCTGGGCGGCGGGGCTGGACGGCGTACTGGAGCCGTTGCGCCGGGAGCTGGCCCGGTACTGCCTGCGCCCGCCCCGGGTGGCGTTGTCGCTGCTCGGTGAGGCCGCCGTGGCGACGGGCGCGCTGCGGCTGGCCCTCGACCATGTGGAGGAGCAGCTGTTCGCGGTGGAGGGCGCGACGGCACGCCGCTGACCCGCCGGGGGCGGGTGCGGGCGGCGTCGTGGGCGGGGCCGGTCAGGAGGCCCGGGTCTGCGGGCCGTGGTGGATCTCCACGTCGCCGGAGTCCCCGAACGTCAGCCTGCAGGTGTCCGCGCGGTAGGTGGCGACGGAGAACGCGGCGGTGCGGCCCCCGGCGAGGTAGCGGGTGGTGACCACGAGGACGGGCGCGCCGGGGAGGCGGTCCAGTTCCTTCGCGTCGTCGGCGCCGGCCGAGCCCAGCTCGACGGCGCTCTCCCGGCGCTCCAGGTCGCCGCGCTGGAGTTCGCGCAGTACGGCACGCGCGCGGGCGGCACCGGAGGGCGACTCGATGGCGGTGAGGTCGGGGACCGAGGCCGGCGGGACGTAGAGCAGCTCCGCGGCGACGGGCTGGCCGTGGGTCACGCGGGAGCGGCGGACGGTGTGAACGGGCTCCTCGCGGCCGGTCCCGAGGGCTTCGGCGACGGCCGCGGGCGGGGCCGCCGGCGCGCAGTCGACGGGCTCCCAGGCGTCATCGGCGGTGCCCGGCCAGGCGTGCTGTGCGGTGCCGACGGCAACGCCGACGCGCGGCGGGGCGACGGTCGTGCCGACGCCACGGCGGCGCTGGAGGCGGCCTTCCAGTTCGAGCTGCTCCAGGGCCTGGCGGAGGGTCGCGCGGGCGACGCCGAAGCGGGCGGCGAGGTCGCGTTCGTTGGGCAGGACCTCGCCCACCGAGAACTCCGAGTCCAAGGCCTCGCTGAGTACGGTCCTGAGGTGCCAGTACTTCGGTTCCGGCACCGATTCCAACTGCGTGGTCCCCACCGTGTCCTCCGCAATCGCCGTGGTCCGGCGGCGTTTTGACGCCCTTGTTTATTAAAGGTTGTTGCAGTTCTCTGCGACCATAAGACGCCCCACCCCCTTGGTCAAGACCAATCCGGCTATGCGAGGTCGCCCAGGGAGAGCAGTTTGTCGGGGTTGCGGATGATGTACACCGACTGGATGCGCCCGTCGGCCACCTCGATCTGGAAGACGGAGTCGGGCTTGCCGCCCGACAGGGCCAGCAGGGCCGGGCCGCCGTTGATCTCCAGGAAGCGGTAGGAAAAGTCCGGGACGCCCTTGCGGGCCGCGCCCTGGAGGAAGCGGGCCACCTTGTCGGAGCTCTCCAGCACGCGCAGGGGTGCCTTGGACTTGCCGCCGCTGTCGCCCACCAGCCGGACGTCCGGCGCGAGCAGCTCCATCAGCCCGGCCAGGTCGCCGTCGGCCGCGGCGGCGAGGAAGCGCTCGGTCAGGTCGCGGCGCTGCGCCGGGTCGACGTCGTAGCGCGGGCGTCGCTCGTCGACGTGCTTGCGGGCGCGGCCGGCGAGCTGACGCACCGCGGCCTCCCCGCGCTCCAGCATGGCGGCGATCTCCGCGTACGGGTAGCCGAACGCCTCCCTGAGCACGAACACCGCCCGCTCCAGGGGTGACAGGGACTCCAGGACGACGAGGACGGCGAGGGACACGGAGTCGGCGAGGACGGCCCCCTCGGCGGTGTCGGGCACGGTGTCCCCGAAGTCGGTGACGTAGGGCTCGGGCAGCCACGGGCCGACGTACGTCTCGCCGCGCGACTTGATCTGGCGCAGCCGGTCGATGGCGAGGCGGGTGGTGACCCGCACCAGGTAGCCGCGGGGTTCGCGGACGGCAGAGCGGTCGGCGCCGGACCAGCGCAGCCACGCCTCCTGGACGACGTCCTCCGCGTCCGCCAGGCGGCCCAGCATGCGGTAGGCGACACCCAGGAGGACGGGGCGGTGTGCTTCGAAGACGTCGGTCACGGTTTCGGTGGTCACCGCTCCATACCAGCGGACGCGTCCGGTCGTGTCCAGACGGAGCCGCCGGGGGCTACCCGTCAGTAGCTCTTACTGACAGGCTGTCTACGCAACGCCTCATCGTCCGCGTGTCCCGACAAGGAGCCCCATGTCCGCAACGCTCTCCTTCACGGCCCCCACCCCGCACGGTCCGCAGGACATCACCGTCGCCTACGCGCGCGTGGGCACCGGCGAGCCGCTGCTCCTGCTGCACGGCATCGGCCATCACCGGCAGGCCTGGGACCCGGTGGTCGACATCCTCGCCACCGAACGCGAGGTGATAGCCGTGGACCTGCCCGGGTTCGGGCAGTCGTCCGCGCTGCCGCAGGGGCTGCCGCACGACCTGCCGACGACGAACGCGGTGCTCGGCGCCTTCTGCGCGACGCTGGGGATCGACCGTCCGCACGTGGCGGGCAACTCGCTGGGCGGTCTGCTCGCCCTGGAGCTGGGCCGGCGGAACCTGGTGCGGTCGGTGACCGCCCTGTCCCCGGCGGGCTTCTGGACGCAGGCCGAGCGGCGCTACGCCTTCGGCGTGCTCATGGGGATGCGCCGGACCGCCCGGAGCCTGCCCCTCCCCCTGGTCGAGCGGCTGTCCCGCACGGCCGTCGGGCGCACGGCGCTGACCAGTACGATCTACGCCCGGCCCGCCCGCCGCCCGCCCGAGGCCGTGGTCGCCGAGACGCTCGCGCTCGCACACGCCGAGGGGTTCGCCGAGACACTGCGGGCCGGACGGAGCGTGCAGTTCACCGACGACGTGCCCGGTATCCCCGTGACCGTGGCATGGGGGGACCGGGACCGGCTGCTGCTCCCCCGGCAGGGCGTCCGCGCCAAGCACGCCGTCCCGCGGGCCCGCCTGGTGCGGCTGCGCGGCTGCGGTCACGTCCCGATGAACGACGACCCGGCGCTGGTGGCCCGCGTCCTGCTGGACGGCAGCCGCTCTCAGGAGGCGAGCGCCGCGAGCACTTCCCTCAGCACCGTCGGGTTGTAGGGCATGCTCGCGTGCGGTGTGCGGTCGTCCGGGTCGATGTCCTGGAGCACGATGTTCTTGACGTAGCGGCCCTCGGTCTCCGCCAGGGCGCATGAGGTGTACGGGGTGACCACGTCGTCGTGCCGGGTGGCGATGACCGTGTGCCGGACGCCCTCCGTGGTCTCGCCGAGTTCGGCCAGCTCGCGCTGGAAGGGGTGGTCGTGCTGGAGCTGCGGCCAGGCCGGCACGACCTCCCCGACGGCGCCCTGTTCGAGGAGTTCGACCGCTCCGGGGATCTGGCGGGCGAGGTTCAGCAGCCCCTGCGCGGTGACTCCGTGGTTGCTGGGCGCGATGCCGACGAAGTTGTGCACCTTGGGCCCGCCGCCCAGCGCGCCCAGGTAGTAGCGCGGCATCATGCCGCCCTGTGAGAAGCCGACGACGTCGACCTGCTGGGCGCCGGTGCGCCGCAGCACCTCGTCGACGAAGTCGGCGAGCTGCCGGGCCGAGTGCTTGATGTCGCCAAGGCCGAAGATCACGGGGTCGCCGTGCTGGCCGTAGTCGAGCCGGAAGACCCGGTGGCCGTGCTGGCGCAGCAGCGGTGCGGCCGAGGTCCAGGTGTAGCCGCGGTTGCCGAAGGTGCCGTGCACCAGCACCACGGGGCGCGGATGTTCCTCGTCGGCCGGGACGTTCCAGTCGTCCTCGCCGGCCTGTACGTCGACGGTCGCGACGAGCTGTGCGGTGCCGGTCTGTCCGAGGCCGGCCAGCCGGTGCGGGGATTCGGTGAGGTCCGTGGTGACGTCCTCGGAATTGACCCCCGGGATGTGGGGATTCAGGAAACTCACGACGCTCTCCCTGTCGTTGGGACGGCCCGCCGGGGTCACCGATGGGCACGCTGCGACTTCTCAGTCTCGCGTCCATCGAATTGCGCAACGATCCCTCGTCCGAGGGAAAGAATTCCCTCCATCGGGTCATTAGGGTCCGTTCATTCGAATGCGTCACGCGGCCCGTCGGAGGGTGGCGCTGCGCAGCAGCCGCACATACCAGCCGCACCCGACGGGACGGGCCACCCGTCCGGTCAGCGCCCGCTCGGCGCAGTCCATGCCGTGCCCGAACGCCGCGTCGTGCAGCGGCCGGACGATCAGCGCCCAGGCCAGCCAGCGGACGCCGCGGGGGCGGACGACGAGGGTGTTGCGCAGCACCGTCCGCCCGTCGTCGAGACCTTCGAGGCTGAACTCGTGGAAGCCGTCGAAGCCCGGGGGGCCGGTGAACCGGAAGCGGACCCAGCGGCCCGGCACATAGTGGCTCACCACATACCGCACCGGTCCGTGGCCGCCGGGCACACCGACGGCCAGCGGCCGTTCGAAACGCAGCGGTGGCCAGTCGGGCGGCCAGAGACGGTCGTGCTCGCTGCCCAGCGAGTCGATCAGCGCGCCGACCCTTTCCGGTGCGACGGGCAGGGGGCGTTCATGCACGTTCAACACGGCGATCACGCGATTCATGCTGCCCGTTCCCGCTTTCCCGGAACTCCGCCGAAAGGGGGGTAGCCGGAACGCACGACCGGAGCGCGTATCGCGAGCCGCGCGCCGTCGCCCGTACGCCAACGCGCGGGCGACGGACGGGCGTTGCGCGTGGGGGTGCGACGGCGCCCGAGCGTAAGGAGAGATGAGACGGAAACCGCCGGTACGGCACACAGTGAGGGGGATGCGGTCATGGCCGCAGGGCCCGAGGTACCCGAGTCCGGTGACGAGGGGGCGAGTTGGCCGGCCGTCCCGCCGGAGGCGCTGCCCGGCGCGTGGCAGCCCCTGCTGGGGCGGCCCGCCCTGGCGGAACTGCTCGGACATCCCCTCGTGGGCGCCGCCCTCACACGGATGCGCCGGCTGCCGCCGCGGGTCGCCGTGCACTCCCTGCGGACGTTCCTGCTGGCCGACGCCCGCGCGCGGGTCGACGGAACCGCCTACGACCGGGTCGGGCTGCTGGCCGCGGCGGCGTTCCACGACGCCGGGCTGGTGGGGCGCTCGCCACTCGGCCGCGGCGGATTCCCGGGCCACTCCGCCGAGTTGCTCGACCGCTTCCTGGCCGGCCATCAGGTGGGCGCGGCCCGGCGCGGGGCTCTGACCCGCTCGGTGCGTGAGCACATGCGGCCGTTCCCGGCGCGCGACGCCGGACCGGAGGCGCGGCTGCTGCACTTCGGTGCGTGGCTGGACGTCACCGGGCGCGGCGAGCGTCACGTTCCGGGAGACCGGCGGCGGCTGTCCGAGCTGGCGCCCACTCCTTTGTTCGCCGTCTCCTTCTCCGCCCGGGTCGCGGCCTGCGGGCTGCGCCGGGTGCTGCCCGCATCCCCGGCCGCCCACCGGTGACCGCGGAGCCGGGCAACTCGCTCTACCCGTCGCGAAAGGAACCGCAGACATGCAAGAGGACCAGCGTGTTTTCGATGTCGCCATCGTGGGTGGCGGCATCGGCGGGACGATGCTGGGGGCCGTGCTCGCCCGCCACGGCGTGCGCGTGCTGCTGCTGGAGGGCAGCGGCCACCCCCGCTTCGCCATCGGAGAGTCCACCGTCCCCGAGACCACGTTCGGCCTGCGGGTGCTGGCCCGCCGCTACGGCGTCCCGGAGATCGAGCACCTGGCGACCAACGGGGCGCTGCGCCGCCACGTGTCGTCCAACTGCGGGGTCAAGCGGAACTTCAGCTTCGTCTACCACCGGGAGGGCGAGCCGACCCGGCCCGACGAGTGCACCCAGTACCCCACCTGGGGTCCGCCGCTCGGCCCGGACTCGCACTACTTCCGCCAGGACGTGGACGCCTACATGTTCCACGTCGCGGTGTCCTACGGCGTCACCGCGTACACCCACACCCTCGTCGACGACGTGAAGTTCGAGGAGGACGGCGCCACCCTCGTCACCCGGGACCGGGGCAGCTTCCGGGCGTCGTACGTGGTCGACGCCGGCGGGATGCGCGCCGTGCTGCCCGAGCGGCTCGGGCTGCGGCAGGAGCCGCCGTACCGCACCCGATCGCGCACGATCTTCACGCACATGGTGGACGTGCGCCCCTTCGACACGGTGGCGCCGCCGCGCGCTGAGCACGGCATGCCCAGCCCGTTCAGCCAGGGGACGCTCCACCACATGTTCAAGGGCGGGTGGCTCTGGGTCATCCCGTTCGACAACCATACGAGGAGCACCAGCGAGCTGTGCAGCGTCGGCGTCAACCTCGATCTCGACCACCATCCCCGCCCGGACGACGTCCCGGCCGAGGAGGAGTTCTGGCGGCACGTGCGCCGGTTCCCCAGTGTGGCCCGGCAGTTCGACCGGGCGCGCGCGGTGCGGCCCTACGTGTCCACCGACCGCACCCAGTTCGCCTCGCAGAAGGTGGTCGGCGACCGCTGGTGCCTGCTGCCGCACGCCAGCGACTTCATCGACCCGCTCTTCTCCAGCGGACTCGCGGTCACGGTGATGGCGCTCAACGCGCTCGGCCACCGCCTCATCGAGGCCGTGCGCCAGGACGACTTCGACACCGCCCGGTTCGCGTATCTGGACCACTGGACCAAGCGCATGTTCCGGTTCTACGACGACCTGGTGTCGTGCAGCTACATCTCGTTCGACGACTTCGAGCTGTGGAACGCCTGGAACCGGGTGTGGACCATCACCACGCTGTACGGGACCAACGCGCAGAACCAGGCCGCCGTGACCTTCGAGAAGACCGGGGACACCGCCTGCTTCGACTCGCTGGAGCTGCCGCCCTACCGGGGCCTCCAGGGGGTCGACAACCCGTGGGTGGAACGGCTCTTCGACCAGGCGAGGGACGCGATGCTCGCCTACCGCGCGGGCGATTCGACGAAGGAGCGGACCGTCGCCCGCATCTACGAGCTGCTGCGTGAGAGCGAGCTGTGCCCGGCCGTGTGGGGCACCCTCGACCCCGAAGACCGCTGCCCCGCGGGGGTGTTCACCCTGTGGCCGCTGATGAAGATCCTGCTGTGGGGCAAGTTCCGCTCGCCACGCCACGTCCGCGGTTCCTACTTCACGGGCGGCGCGCGGCTGGTGGGCAAGGAGGCCGTCCAGGCGTACACCACCGAGCTGCGGGCCGGCGGCTCCCAGGTCCATCAGACCGTGCGGGACATGTGGGTCAACTGGAACCGGGACTGGGCACGGCGTCCGGCGCCGCGGAAATGAGCGCGCAGAATCATTCCTGCCGACCGGCGGAGACACACATTCCGGTTTGCCGCTCCAGGGCCTCGGGTAGGAAAAGCACATGGCCGAGGAATAGAAAGTCGGCCGCGATTCCCCTGCTCAATCCGAGAGACAACGGGCTGCAATCCACAATGGCGCGACATTCCACCTGCCAATCGCCCGCTGAATGCTCCTGGGAAGACATCTTCCAGCATCAGGACCGCCTCATGCGGTTGGTTCGGCGAAGACTGCCAAGTTTTCAGGACGCCGAGGACTGCGTTCAGGAAACCATGGCCCGCGCAGCCGCCCACGCCGCGTTGGACAGGAATCGACTCGGTGCCTTTCTGACGTCCGTGGCGCTTCGCCTCTGCATCGACTTCTACCGTGACATGGACCGTCGCAGCAGACTTCTCCAGCGCGCGACCCTCCTGGACGCCTCCGGCACGACCGAGGAGGACGTCTGCGACAGGGACTTCGGCACATGGCTCCTCGCCCAGGTCCAACACCTGCGGGGGCGGGAGCAGGAAGTCATACTCGCCCGCTCCAAGGGAATTTCCACGGCGGAATTCGCCCGCATGCACAATATCTCCGTCAAGGCGGCCGAGGCCGCCTTCACCCGGGGCCGCGCACGACTCAAGAACGTGTGCGCAAAGGCCCTGGAAGGCTGCACCCAGTAAGCCACCGAGCCGCACCTCCCCCATCGAAGAGAAACGGAAAGGGAGACCACCCATGTCCAACAACAAGAACATCCAGGATATTCTCAAGGACCTCGTCGGCAATATGGCCGACAGCGGGAAGGAGGCGTTCGACGACATTCTCAACCGCCCGGAGAAATCCGGCTCGTGCGGCTCCGGCAACCCCGTCGACACCCTCGCCGGGCTGCCCGCGAACGCCCTCGGCGCGCTGGCCGGCGCCGTCAACCCGGCGATGGCGCTGGCCGGCGCCGCGAACCCGCTGGCGGCCCTCGCGGGCGGGCTGGGCGGTGTGGGCGGCCTGGCCGGCGCGGCCAACCCCCTCGCCGGGCTGGGTATGGGCGCCGCGAGCCAGCTGGGCAACATCGCGAACGCGGCGCAGAACCCCCTGGCCGCCCTCACCGGCGTCGCGGGCGCGGGCAACCCGCTCGCGGCCATCGCCGGGGCGGCCAACCCGCTCGCCGCGCTCAGCGGCGCGGGCAACCCGCTGGCGGCGCTGGGCGGTGCCGCGAACCCGCTGGCCGCGGTCGGCGGCGCGGCCGGCGCCCTCGGCGGGCTCGGTCAGCTCGCCGGAGGACTCGGGCACGCGGCGGGCGGGGCCGGCGACCTGATGTCGCTGCCGACCCAGCTCACCCAGCTGCTCCAGATGCTGCCCAAGCTCATCGAGGCGCTCCAGGGCGCGGCCGGGCAGCAGGGTGGCGGCGGCACGGCCAAGGGCGGGACGTCCTCGGCCTCCGGCTGACCCGGTCCCACCGTCCCGTCGTCCATCCGTCAGGGAGGAACACACACGATGGCGTCTGTCGTCGGTGACCGGCTGCGTCTCGTGGTCAAAGTCCTGGGCAGCCTCGTGGCCGACGAGGTCGGGGAGGCGACGCGACTGCGGAGACGTACACGACGGGACCTCCGGTCCCCGGCGGGGGGCGCCGACGCCTCCGCCGGGTCCGGCAGCGACTCCACGGCCGGTTCCGAGCTGCGCCGTGCGAAGGCGGTGCGGCAGGCGCTGGAGAGCCTGGGGCCCTTCTATGTGAAGCTCGGACAGATCCTCTCCACCCGACCGGACATGGTGCCGCAGTCGATCCGCGAGGAGCTCCAGAACCTGCACGACCAGGTGGACATCCAGCCGTTCTCGGTGTTCGAGCCGGTGCTGGCGCGCGACCTCGGACCGGACTGGAAGCTGCGCTTCGACGACGTCGAGACCGTCGCCCCGCTCGGGGCGGCGTCCCTCGCCCAGGTGTACCGGGTGACCCTGCCCGGCGGACGCCCGGCCGTGGTGAAGATCCAGCGGCCCGGCATCCGGGAGGGCGTGCTGGCGGACATGGCCCTGATGCGCCGGGCGTCGAAGATCGTGGCCCGGGTGGCGCCCCGGTTCAACGAGGTCATCGACATCGAGGCGATGCTCGGCTCGGTCTTCGACGCGATGGAGCCCGAGCTGGACTTCAACGGCGAGGCCCGCAACATGGACGAGGCCCGCGAGCACATCCGGCCCTTCCGCACGCTGGAGGTCCCCCGGGTCCTGTACGCCGGCCCCCGGGTCCTGGTCCAGTCGCTGGCCGGCGGCACATCGGTGCGGCACATCGACCGCGCCCACTTCACCGACGACGAACGCGTCGAGATCGGCAAGGACCTGCTGCGCTTCATGTACCACGGGTACTTCGTGCACCGCTTCTTCCACGCCGACCCGCACGCGGGCAACGTCTTCGCCGCGCCCGGCGGGCCCGCGACACTGATCGACTGGGGCATGGTGGGCCGCCTGGACCGTCGCACGAGCCTGCAACTGCTGCCGTTGTTCATGACGTTGGCGCAGAACGACGGCGCGGGCCTGGCTCAGCACTGGGCGGAGATGGGCCGGATCACCCCGTGGGCCAACATGCCGGCCTTCGCAGCCGACATGGCGGCCTTCGTGCCCAAGGTCTCCCATCTGGCGCTGGAGGACATGAACTTCGGCGTCTCGCTCACCACCGTGCTGGCGAAGGCGACCAAGCGGGGCATCGGGTCGCCGCCGGCCGTCTCGCTGCTGGGCAAGTCCTTCGCGAACCTGGACGGCTCGGTGCGCTGTCTGGCTCCGGAGATCACGCTGCCGGAGGTGTTCCAGGGCGAGGTGCCGAAGATCCTCTTCGCACTGGGCCGCGAGTTCCTCGGCCGCAACCAGTTCGCCCGCAACTCCATGGAACTGCTGCTCGCCGCGGTCACCAGTCCCGACCAGGCCCGCGCGGTGCTGTCCGACATCGCCAACCGCCAGTTCGCGCTCAACATCCACGAGCCGCGTACCCCAGCCGCGATGGGCGGTCAGCGGTCCTCCCGCCCGTCCGGCGGACTGCTGGCCCTCGGTGCGCTCGCCGTGCTGCTCAGCCGCCGCCGCTCCCCCTGAGCCCGCCGTCCGGACCCGAACCACCGCACCGGACCCACCGAACCGGGCGCACCGAACCGAACCGACCGACACGGAGGTCTCCCATGCCTGACCCCGCACAGCCCCAGCCCCCGCCCGCGCCGGACGCCCCCCTGCCGGACGGGCTGTCGCGGGTCGCCCTCTGGACGGCGTCCGCCCACGCCCGGGAGTACGGACGGTCCGCGCCGTATGTGCGCGACCCGTGGGCCGCCGACTTCGTCCGCGCGGCCGGCTTCACCGGCGGCCCCCCTGGCGACGGCCCGCTGCAACGGCTGCTGCCCGACTGGGCCGTGGTGCGCACCCGCTTCTACGACGAGTTCCTGGTGGGCGCGGCCCGTGCCGGATGCCGCCAGGTGGTGCTGTTGGGCGCCGGTCTGGACACCCGCGCCTTCCGCCTCGACTGGCCCACGGGGACACACGTCTTCGAGATCGACGATCCGGCGCTGCTGGCCTTCAAGGAGCACGTGCTGGACTGTGCCACGCCGTCCTGCGGGCGCCGCAGCACCGTGGGTGCCGACCCGGCCGGCTCCTGGGGCGGAGAACTGCTCGCCGCGGGGCTGGATCCGCGCCGGCCCACCGCGTGGCTGTCCGAGACGTACCTCTACCACCTCCCGCCGCGCACGGTGGAGTCCCTCGTGCGCACGATGACGGAGCTGTCCGCGCCCGGCAGCGCCTTCGGCGCCGAGTGCGTGAACGCCGGCGCCGCCTCGTCGTCGTTCGTGGCGCCGTTCCTGGAGGCACTGTCGGCGACCGGGATCTCCTGGCAGTGGCAGCTCGCCGATCCGCGGGGCTGGTGGGCGGAGCAGGGCTGGGACGCGGAGGTCGCCGACCTGTTCACGCTGCCGTACGTGGTGCAGCGGCTGACGCCCTACCTGCCGCTGCTCACCGAGGCAGCGGCGAAGTGCGTGTTCCTGACGACGGGGACGCTGAACGAGCGCTGACCGCCGGGCGAACGACGGGGCCCCGGGCACACGCCGCCCGGGGCCCTCGCCGTGCCCTGTACCGCTACGGCCGTTCCAGTTCCAGCAGCGCCGCGAGCCACAGGTCCGGGAGCGCGTCGGCACTCGTCAGGGCCTCGTCGTGGATGACCGCGAGGCAGGCGGTGTCGTGCTGGCTCGTCAGGGTGGTGAGGCAGCGGATGCCGGCGCCGAGCCCGGAGTAGAGGACGCAGCGGCGGGCGGTGTTGCCCTGGTGGACGAGGGCGCTGCCGAAGTCGACGCTGCTCACCGGACCGGCGACGGAACGGCCGTTGACCATCCGGGTGCCGACCCGGGCGCCGATGCCTCGCGGGCCGGCCGTGAGCAGCAGCCGCAGGGCGTCGCGCTGGCGGCCGGTGCGGATGGTGTCGGTGCGGGCGACCACCCGGGTCAGGGCGTGCCGCGGGGACGGCGCGTCGCAGGGCAGCAGGACGCGGGCGACGACGAGCCGGTTGCCCGGGGCGCACTCCTCGCCGCGGGTGCGCACCGACATCGGGACCGCCACCGGCAGCGGTGGGTGGGCGGCGCCGGTGCTCTTCCGGTGCCAGGTGCCCACCGCGTGGGCGAGCGCGGCGAGGAAGACGTCGTTCACCGTGGCGCCGTTCGCGCGGCCGACGGCCCGCAGCCGGGCCACCGGGACGACGGCCTGACACATGGTGGTCCGGCCGCTCACCGGTACGTCGAAGGCGGGCTTGTCGCTGGCGCGGAAGGAGGCCGCCACGTCGCCGACGGCCCCGGCGAGTCCGCCGAGTGCGGGCGTGCGGCGGCGATAGGCCGGCGGCCCGCCCGCGGGGTGGTCGTCGAGCAGGGCCCGGGCGGTGTGGGCGGCGCCCACGCCGTCCTGGAAGGTGTGGTCGGTGCGGTAGCACAGGCTGTGTCCGCCGGTGGGGCCGTGCACCAGCCACACGTCCCAGGGCGGACGGCCCTCGCCGCCCATGGGACGGGACAGCATCAGCCGTCCGGCGCCCGAGCCGTCGTCGTCCCCGGGCAGCCATGCCTCGTGCACGTGCCGTTCGACGTCGATCCCGTCGACCCGGGAGAACGTGCGGCTCGGCCGCGCGATGCGGTAGCGCAGGGCCGGGATGCCCGGGGCCCGTTCGGCGACCCGGGCGCGTACCGAGTCCAGGGTGGGCGCCCGGCCGGAGAACCCGAACAGGAAACCGGCCGGCAGCGGTCTGCCGCCCATGGCCAGGTGATAGGCGACGTCGGCGGTGCCCATGGGCAGGGAAGCCGGCAGTGCGTCGTGGGCGCCGGGGCGGGGGTCGTGCATCGGGAACCTCTCGTTCGGTTGCGGGACATGGCTACCGCGCCGGACCGGCCCGTCAGCACGCGTACCGCGCGACACGCCCGAGCGTGTCCACGTACCCGCGCAGCACGAACCGGCCGGGCCCGCCCACGGGCAGGCGTGGGGCCCGGGAGCGGTGCCACGGCAGCGGTTCGCCGGGTTCCGGCTCGCCCAGCAGGGCGGCGGCCACGTGCGCTCCGTGCGCCACGGACAGGGCGAGGCCGTGTCCGCAGCAGCCGCCGACGTACCAGACGTCGGGCAGGCCCTGGACCGGCCCGACCACCGGCAGGTCGTCGCCGGTCATGCCGATCCGGCCGGACCAGCGGTGGGTGACCCGGACCCGGGCGAGGTCGGGGTGCAGGGACCGCAGCCAGCCCTCCAGCCGGGCCCAGGCCCGCTCGCGGAGCGCCTGGAGCCGGGGAGCGCCGAGCCCGGCCGGGACGGTGGCGGTGCCGCCGCCCGCGACCAGCCCCCGGTCCGGCAGCAGCCGGAAGTACGGTGCCAGCGGCACGGCGTCGACGACGGCGTGCCCCGCGCGCCCGCCCAGCGCCTCGTACGCGGCGTGGCTCAGCGGCTCGGTGGCGACCGCGTACACCTCCAGCGGCAGGACCGTGCCGACCGGCAGGTGCAGTGCCTGGGCGGCGGAGTTGACGGCGAGCACCGCCTGACCGGCGTAGAGCCTGCCGTGCGGGAGGACCAGCTCCGGGCCGACCAGGTCGCCCGGGCGCACGGCCAGCAGCGGGCTGCGGCCGTAGAACCGCACCCCCTTCTCGGCGCAGGCACGGGCGAGGGCGCAGGTCAGGGCGGCCGGGTCGAGCGTGGCGGCGGGCCGGTGCAGGAGCGCCGCCCGGTAGGGCACGCCGACGCGCTCCCGGATGCCCGCCGGGGTGAGGACCGGCATGTCCAGGCCGAGTTCGCGGGCGGCGCGGGCCTGGCGGGCGAGTGCCACCAGGCCCGCCGGCGAGCGCGTGGCGATGAGCTGGTCGCCGGGGCGCACCCCGCAGGGCACGTCCAGCCGCGCACACAGGTCGAGGACGTCCCGCACCGCCCGCTCACCGGCGCGGTGCATGCGGCGTGCGGCGCGCGGGCCGTAGCGGCGCACGGCGCGGTCGAGGGCGGGTCCGGCGCGCGGGCCGAGCAGGCCGGTGCCCCGGCCGCTGGCCCCGGCGGCGGGTTGCGCGGCGTCCACCACGGCGATGTCCAGCCCAGGTGCGCGCTCCGCGAGGTGGTAGGCGCAGGACAGCCCGGCCAGGCCGGCCCCGACGACGGCCACGTCCGCGGTGACCACGCCGTGCAGCTGGGGCTGGGACGGCAGTTCCGCCGGACCCCAGCGCGGCGTTCCGGCCGGCTGCCCCGTCATCCGGCGGCGTCCGGTACCGGATCGGTCAGCGCGCCGAACCTGCGGTCGTGCCACAGCAGCGGGCGGCCGGCGCCCACGTGCACGGCGGCGACGCGGCCGACGACGAGGTGGTGGTCGCCGTAGCGGCGTACGTCCTCGGTGAGGCACACCGACCAGGCGAGCGACCCGGCCAGCACCGGGACGCCCAGGACCTGCCGGGTGTCGGTGCCGGCGAACCGCTCGGCCGCGGTGGTCGTCGGTGAGGCGAACCGGCCCGCCAGGTCCTGCTGTTCCTCGCGCAGCAGGTGCACGGCGAAGGTCCGCCGGGCGCGGACGGCGGCGAGGGTGCGGGAGCCGTCGCGCAGGCAGGCCAGGAGCAGCGGCGGGCGGGCGGAGAGCGAGGTGACGGCGGAGACCGTCATGCCGAGCGGTCCGTCCTCGCCGCGGGCGGTCACGACGGTCACCCCGGCGGCCAGCTTGGCGTACAGGCCGAGGCAGCGGGCGGCGCCCGGTCCCGGCTCCTCGCGCAGGGGGTCGGCGGGCGGCGGCGCGGGCCGCTCGGCCGTCCGGTCAGTGACGAGCCGCAGCCGCGCGTTCATCGATCACCTCCGCGTCCGCCAGGCCCCGCAGCACCCGGGCGATGTTGGCCCGTACCGTCGACTCGGCCACCGGGTCGAGGATCTCGGCGAGGGACGGGATGCCCAGGTCGAAGGCGGCGGTGAAGACGACGAGCGTGCCGCCGCCCCGCGCCTCGCAGCGCCAGCTCCCCTCGAAGGTCTGGAAGTCGCCGCTGAGCTGCTCGAAGGTGAGGGAGTACGTCTCGGGCGCGTAGGTGTCGCGTTCACGCCACCGCATCAGGCCGCCCCGGAACTCGACGGTCCAGTCGGAGACGGTGGAGCCGTCGGGCAGCGGCGGTTCCACCCGCACCTCGCGGAAGGTGGCGCTGTACTCGGGGTAGCGGCGGAAGTCGCTGATGCGGCGGTAGACCTCGGCGGGTGCCAGGCCGTCGGCGAGGGCGTGCAGGACCACGTGACGCATGGGTGGTTGGTTCCTTCCCGGAGGGTTCGCGGACGCGGGTGTCAGCCGGCCATGCGGCCGGCAGTGCTGTGCAGGGCCTCGGCGAGGGTGGTGCGGAACAGGTCGAGCGCACCGTCCTCGACCACGGCCGGCGGCGTCAGCCGCAGCACCCGGGTGGAGTTGAGGGAGTGGTTGACGAGCACGCCGCGGGCGATCAGTTCCAGCAGCATCTCGCCGACGGCCTGTTCCTCGGCGAACTCGACGCCGATCAGCAGCCCCCTGCCGCGCACCTCGCGGACCAGTCCGCCCTCGTACGGCGCGCAGACGGCCCGCACGGCGGTGAGGATGCGGGAGCCGAGCGCGGCCGCGCGGGCCACGGTGTTCTCGTCCTCCATCGCCCGTACGGTGGCGAGGGCGGCGGCGCAGGCGATCGGGGAGGCGCCGAAGGTGGAGGTGTGCAGGTAGGGGTCGCGGCTGAAGGGCGCGTAGGCCTCCTCGGTGGCGGCCATCGCGGCGATCGGTACGACACCGCCGCTGAGCCCCTTGCCGGCCAGCAGCACGTCCGGGCACACGTTCTCGGCGTCGACGCCCCACCAGGTGCCGAGCCGCCCCATGCCGGTCTGGATCTCGTCGACGACCATCAGGGCGCCGTACGCCCGGCACAGTGCCCGCACCTGGCGGAGGTAGCCGGGGCGGGGGATGCGGACGCCGCCCTCGCCCTGGACGGGTTCCACGATGACGCAGGCCCGGTCGCGGCGGGCGGACAGCGCCTGTTCGAGGTCCGCGGGATCGTCGTAGTCGACCTGGGTGACGTCCGGCAGCAGGGGCTGGAACGGTGTCTGGTAGGTGGCGTTGGCGGTGACGCTGAGCGCGCCGAGGGTCTTGCCGTGGAAGCCCCGGCGGGTGGTGATCACCGAGGACCGGCCCTGGGCGCGGGCCAGTTTCAGGGCGGCCTCGGTGGCCTCGGCACCGGAGTTGACGAAGTGGACGTAGTCGAGGCCGGGCGGGGTGTGGGCGGCGAGGGCCTGGGCGGCCCGGGCGGCGACCGGTTCGAGGAAGACGCGGCTGGCCAGCGGGTGGGTGTCGATCTGCCGGTGCACCGCCGCGACGACGGCCGGGTGGCGGTGGCCGAGGATGAACACGCCGTAGCCGCCGAAGTCCAGGAAGCGGCGGCCGTCGTCGGCGTGGATCCAGACGCCCTCGGAGCGGACCTCGGCCATGCCGCCCATGACCCGGCCCATGACGGCGCGGCCGGTGCCGATGTGCTTCAGGTAGAGGTCGACCACGTCGGTTCGGCCGGCGGACGGGGCGGAGGGGGGTGACATCGTCACGACGCCACCTCCGCCGGGGTGGCCGCGGCGGCCCGGTGCCGGCTGAGCAGGCCGGCTCGGTCCTCGGCCCAGCTCTCCGCGTTGCGTACCAGCGCGGCCCGGAGGTCGGCGCGGGTCAGGCGGGTGCCGCAGTGGGGTTCGCCGAGGGAGGTGTCGAAGGGCAGTTCCCGCTGGAAGACCAGCAGCAGTTCCGCGTAGTGCTCCAGCCGGCGGCGGACCGAGGCGGGCAGCGCGGTGCCCTCCAGCATGGGCAGCAGCAGCCGGTGCACCGCCTCGACGGGGATGAGCCGGGGGCGCTGGGGGCGGGGCAGGCCGTGGCGTACGGCGACGTCGGCGCAGACGTCGGCGACCTCTCGCAGTTCGACGGCCTCCCTGCCCGCCGTCAGCCAGTACTCGCCGCCGCCGACCCCGCCCCGGACCAGGCTGCCGACGGCCCGTGCCACGTAGTCCTGGGGGACCATGTCGATCCGGGCCTCGGGTGCCCCGGGAAGCACCGGCACCTGTCCCAGGACCATCGACCCGATCGTCTTGGTCAGGCCCTGCTGACCGGCGATCCGTCCGGTCGTGGAGTCGCCCATGACGACCGAGGGCCGCACGATGACGCCCGGCACCCCCGCCTCGCGGGTCATCTGCTCGGCCCGGCTCTTGGAGTCGAGGTAGGCGGCGGCGCCGGGGAAGCGCCGGCGGTCCTCGTCGGTGGGGGTGTTGGCCACGAACGCGGTGCTCATGAGGTACAGCGGCGCGTCGGCGCGGGCCGCGAGGTCGAGCACGTTGTCCGCGCCGCGCACGTTGGTGTGCGTGATGTTCTCGGGCGGGACGCGCCAGTTGGTCTCGGCGGCGGAGTGCAGCACCACGTCCACCCGCAGGGCCAGTTCGTGCCAGGCCAGGGGGCTCAGTCCGAGCCGGGGAGCGACGAGGTCGCCCTGGAGCTCGCGCACCCGCGGGTCGCGCAGTGGTGTGTTGCGGCGCAGGCACAGCAGGTCGTAGTCGGGTGCCAGTTCGTCGATCAGCGCCCGCCCGAGCACTCCGGAGCCGCCGGTGAGCAGCAGGGTGGGGCGGTCGCGCGGTTCCGTGCGGCCGGCGGGCAGGACGGTGAGACGCGGGTTGTCCGAGGGCATGAGGGTGTTCTCCCAACGGGTCTCGACCACCGGTGGGTCGGTGGGACGGGGGTGGGATCGGTTCAGGCGACGGCCAGCGGGCCGTCGGCCAGGTACGCGCCGAGCGGTGCGGTCATCCGGGAGCGGGACGGCGGGTGCAGGGATAGTCCGTTGGCGCAGGCGGCCAGGTGG
Source organism: Streptomyces sp. NPDC058534 (assembly GCF_042717365.1). Taxonomy (NCBI): domain Bacteria; kingdom Bacillati; phylum Actinomycetota; class Actinomycetes; order Kitasatosporales; family Streptomycetaceae; genus Streptomyces; species Streptomyces sp. NPDC058534. The sequence continues at coordinate 29,548 of NZ_JBHXNW010000065.1, read as the reverse complement.
CCGACCTCGTCGGACGTCATGAAGTTCAGCCCGCCGAGGAGTTCGACCGCGCGCGGGACGATGCGGGCGAGGGCGTCCTGGACGCCGTACCGCACGCACAGGGCCTGGGCGAGGGCCGACTCGTCGAGGTCGCCGGCGTCGACGCGGCGGGCGACGCCCTCGACGGCGGCCATGGCGGCCTCGGTCTCGGCGAAGAGGCGTACCCGCTCGTGGTCGGGGACGCGTTCGTTGAGCAGCACGCGCTCCACCAGGGCGCTCGCGGCGCCGAGGTAGCTGCCCGTCATCAGGACCTGGAACCAGATCAGGCCGGCGGTCTGGAGTTCGTCCAGCCGCTCGCCGGAGGTGGTCGCGGTGCGCAGGACGAGTTCCGGCGGGACGAGGACGTCGGTGAGCGTGACCTGGTCGCTCTCGGCGCCGGCCAGGAAGGTGCTGGACCAGAAGCCGCTGACGCTGAGGCCCTCGCTGTCGGCGGGCACGAGGGCGACGGCGAGTTCGTCGCCCTGCCCGTCCTCGCGCGGGATCACGACGCCGGCGGTGAGCACGTCCATGGAGTGGGCGAGGCTGCACGGGCGCTTGACGCCGTTGATCCGGATGCCGTCCGCGGTCGCGGTGGCGGTCATCGACGGGTCCAGGATGCCTGCGCCGCTGCGGCCCTCGGCGAAGCCGGAGGCGATGACGCGGTTGCCCGCCGCCACGCCTTCGATCAGCATCCGCTCCAGGCCGTCGCCGAGGCCGCCGAGGCCGACCAGGGTGGCCATGGAGAAGTGGTGCATGGTGGTGGCGACGGCCAGGGAGGGTGAGCGGCTGCCGATGGCCCGCTGCACCCGCAGCGCGTCCAGCGCGGTGGCGCCGCGCCCCTGGTGGGACTCGGGGACGAGCAGTCCGGGCCCGCCGCTGTCCCGGAAGTGCCGGACGCCCGGGCTGCCCGGCCGTTCCAGATCCATCAGCGGGGTCTCGCGCAGGGCGGGGTCCAGGTCGGGCAGCAGCTTGGCGAGGGTGGTGCGTTCGCGTTCGAGGAATCTCATGGACGTGCGGTCCTCCTGGGTGGCGGGGGGCGGGCGGGTGCGGCCGTGTCGGTGTCGGTGTCGGTGTCGGTGTCGGTGGATCACACGGCGTTGGTGGCGCGCAGCAGTTGCCAGACGGCGCCGGGGCGGGGCCTGCCACGGAAGGCGATGTACTCCGGGAGGACCGCGTGCGGGGCCCATTTCTGCTTGTACTCGAGCTGGGAGGCGGCGGGGTAGACGGCGCCGCCGTGCTCCGCCAGGAGGTGGGCGAACCGGGTGAACATGCGGCTGGCGCCCGGGAGTTCGCGCTCCGGGTCGAGCCCGGTGAAGGGGGTGAACCCGAAGTGCAGCCAGCCTGCGCCGTCGGCGGTCAGCCGTTCCATCACGGTGGCGTTGAGCGCCTCCATCACGCCGGGTGGCGCGCCGGGGCGGCGTCGGCTGAGGTCGTGGAGCATGCCGGGGCGGCTGCCGTAGACCGGGGAGTAGTTGATGTAGCCGACGGCCTCGCCGTCGATGCGGCCGACGAAGAGGCGGCGGTGGCGCTGGAGGCCCCCGGTGCGCTGGCCGACCAGGAACCGCAGCTCCTTGACGTGCCGGCCCTTCTCGCGCAGCCAGCACTGGTCGATGTGGTCCAGCTCGGCGCAGTCGTCGCCGTCCCGGACCTCGGCCACCTCCAGGCCGGCCCGCCGGGCGCGGGAGATCTTGTTCCGCAGCCGGACAAACCGCGAGCCGCGGAGCGTGAAGCGGCCGAGGTCGACGGCGTAGGAGGCGCCGAGCTGGTTGACGGTGAAACCGTGCGCCGCGTACAGCTCGGCATCCGCCCGTTGCAGTTGTACGGCGACCAGGCGGCGTCCCGTGTGGGCGGCGAAGGAGTCCAGGAGCCGCGCGCGGTGTTCGGGTGCCGTGAAGGGGCCGCCGAATTGCAGGGCGTAGCGGCCGGAGGTCCGATAGGCGCAGGCGCCCTCGAAGCGGTCGCCGTGGAAGTACGAGTTGCCGCTGTTGAGGGCGAGAAAGGAACTGGGGTTGTCGCTGTGCGCGGCGAGGGTGTCAAGCACGGACGGCATCGGTGTCCTCCGTTTCCTTCATGGAAGTACGCGCCGTACCGAATTCGCCGGAATCCACCGCCGACCGGTAGCGCCGCTCGAACATCAGGAACGCCGGTGTGGTTTCCGGTTCGAAGGCGACCCCGAAGGGTTTGAGGGAGTTCCCGAACAGCGCCCGGTCGCCCATGAGATGGATCGGGAGGGCAAGCAGCGCCCATTCCGGCCGGACGAACAGCGCCCACGCTCCGGCCAGGAAACCTGCCGTGACCAGGCTGTGCATCGTGTTGTAGGCCACGTAGCAGCCCCGCGGAACGCGTCGGTCCGGGCTGCGCCGGAAGGCGATCGCGCCGGGGACGTATCCGATGACGTCGATCACCGCGAACAGCAGGACGAAGACGGCCCAGCGGATTTCCGTGCGGTGCTGGAATGCGAGCACGAGCGAAACGGCGAGAAACCCCAGCCATTCGAGTCGGGTGAGGGCGAAGGTGACCTTGGTCTCGAATCGGTTCTTGGCGTCCACGGGCGCTCCTGGATTGCGCGTACGATTCCGGGGCCCGGCGGCGGCCTGCCCCCTCGCTGTGGTCTGTCACTCGGTTTACGCACCGGCGGGTCCAACCCCTCGTAAAGTGGGGGCGATTGGAAAGAACTGATACTCGGGGGACTGATCGCATGGCCTCGGCCTGGGAGCTGCTGCTGCCCGCCGCCTCGGCACCGGCACGCGCGCGTGGCCGCGCCCTCCAGGCCGCGTTGCGGGACGCGGTCCGCTCGGGCCGGCTCGCCCCGGGCACCCGGCTGCCGTCGAGCCGGGACCTCGCGGCCGACCTCGGTGTGTCGCGGAAGCTGGTGACGGACGCGTACGAGCAGCTGACGGCCGAGGGCTATCTGCGCAGCGGGCGGGGTGCGGGGACCTGGGTGGGTGACGTGGTGCGGGCGGCCCGCCCGCGCGCGCGTGACCTCGCCCCGCGCTCCCCCGGTCACCGCGCGGACTTCGTGCCGGGGACGCCCGACCTGTCGCTCTTCCCGCGCTCGGCGTGGGCCGCCGCGCAGCGCGGGGTGCTGTCGGAGCTGCCGCACGAGGCTCTGGGCTATCCCGACCCGCGTGGCCTGCCCCGGCTGCGCGCCGCGCTGGCCGAACTGCTGGCAAGGCGCCGGGGCGTGGTGGCGGACCCGGAGCGGATCGTGGTCGTGTCCGGGGTGGCGCAGGCGACGGCACTGCTCGCGGGCGTGCTGCACGCGCGCGGGACACGCACCGCCGGTGTCGAGGACCCCGGCAGCCCCCAGCACTGCGACCTGTACGCGTCGGCGGGCGTCGCCACCGTGCCGCTGCCGCTGGACGCGGAGGGGCTGGCCGTCGGCGCGCTGCGCGCCTCGGGCGTACGGGTCGTCGTGACGACGCCGGCCCACCAGTTCCCCACCGGGATCGCCTACTCGGCGCGGCGGCGCGGCGAACTCCTCGGCTGGGCACGGTCCGTGAACGGTCTCGTCCTGGAGGACGACTACGACGGCGACTTCCGCTACGACCGCGCCCCCGTGGGCGCGCTCCAGGGGCTCGATCCGGAACGCGTCGCCTACACCGGCTCGGTCAGCAAGTCCCTCGCCCCGGGACTGCGGCTGGGGTGGCTGCTGGTGCCCGAGTGGCTGGCGGACGAGGTGGTGGCGCGGAAGCGCACCACCGACCTGGGGCACCCGACGCTGGACCAGGCGGTCTTCGCCCGGTTCGTCGAGCGCGGCGACTACGACCGCCAGCTGCGCGTCTGCCAGCGCGCCTACCGCGAGCGGCGCGACGCGCTGGTGGCAGCGCTTGCGGAGCACTTCCCCGGCTCGGAGGTCACCGGCATCGCCGCCGGCCTGCACGCGATCGCCACGCTTCCCGGACGGTACGGACCCACCGAGCGCTTCCTCGCCCGGGTGACGGAGGCGGGAGTGGCGGTGCGCTCCCTGGCGGAGTACGGGCACGGGGTGGACAGTGGGGCGGCGGGGCGGCACGAGGTGCGGCTGGTGCTGGGCTACGCGCATCTGACGCCGGGGCGGATCCGGGCGGGGGTGCGGGCGATGGCGACGGCCACCTGACCGGCCGCCTCGCGCGTCGGGGCGGCGGGTTGTTCACACGGAGTTTCCGTGGGCGCCGCGCCGTACCAGTAGGCCTGGCTCTGCACACCGGCCACGGACCCGGCCGGATCCCTTCCCAGGAGTCCTTGGAGGCGCGTCCATGTCACACCGTCCGTTGCCCGGTCGCCGCAGCGTGCTGCGCGGCTCGCTCGCCGCGTCGGCGGCCCTGACCCTGCCCACCGCGCTCGGGGCGGCGCCGGCGTTCGCCCGTTCCGGGCGCCCCGGGGCGGGCTGGGGCGTGCAGACGGGGGACGTGACCTCCCACTCCGGTCTGGTGTGGGTGCGGTCCGACCGTCCGGCCCGGATGATCGTCGAGACGTCCGCGACCGAGTCGTTCCGCCGCCCGCACCGGTGGCACGGTCCGCTGCTCGGCGGGGACACCGACTTCACCGGCACCACCCGGCTGCGCGGCCTGCCGCCCGGCGAGCAGATCCACTACCGCGTGCTCCTCGCCGACCCCGACGATCCGCGCCGCACCGGCGAGCCGGTGACCGGCACGTTCCGCACCGTGCCGGTCCGCCGGCGCGACGGCGTGCGGTTCGTGTGGTCCGGCGACCTCGCGGGGCAGGGCTGGGGCATCAACCCGGACCTGGGCGGCTACCGCATCTACGACGCCATGGGCGCACTGGACCCGGACTTCTTCCTGTGCAGCGGCGACAACATCTACGCCGACGGCCCCATCGCGGAGACCGCGGCCCTGCCCGACGGCCGCACCTGGCGCAACGTCACCACCGAGGAGAAGTCCAAGGTCGCCGAGACCCTCGCCGAGTTCCGCGGCAACTTCCGCTACAACCTGCTCGACGAGAACCTGCGGCGCTTCAACGCGCGGGTCCCTTCGGTCGTCCAGTGGGACGACCACGAGGTCCGCAACAACTGGTACCCGGGCCAGGTGATCGCGGACACGGACGACCGGTACACCGAGAAGAGCGTGGACGTGCTGGCCGCCCGGGCCCGGCGGGCGTTCGGCGAGTACTTCCCCCTCTCCACCCCGCGTCCCGGCGCACGCGAGGGCCGCGTCCACCGGGTGCTGCGCCAGGGCCCGCTGCTCGACGTGTTCGTGCTGGACATGCGGACCTACCGCAATGCCAACTCCCCGGGCGGCCAGGCCGTGGACCCGCAGGGCATCCTCGGCCGCGAGCAGTTGGAGTGGCTCAAGCGGGAGCTGTCGCGGTCGCGTGCGGTGTGGAAGGTGATCGCCGCGGACATGCCGATCGGCCTGGTCGTGCCCGACGCCACGGAGGGCGCGCCCAACATCGAGGCCATCGCGCAGGGCGACCCCGGCGCGCCGCTGGGGCGGGAGCTGCAGATCGCCGAGCTGCTGCGGTTCGTCAAGCACCGGCGGATCACCGGCACGGTCTGGCTGACGGCCGACGTGCACCACACCTCCGCCCAGCACTACCAGCCCTCGCGGGCCGCGTTCACCGACTTCGAGCCGTTCTGGGAGTTCGTGTCCGGGCCGCTGAACTCGGGGGCGTTCCCGGCCGGCACTCTCGACGCGACCTTCGGTGCGGAGCGGGTGTTCGTGAAGGCGCCGACCGCCTCCAACGTCTCGCCCGCGGAGGGCTACCAGTTCTTCGGCGAGGTCGACATCGACGGCGACAGCGCCGAGATGACGGTGCGGCTGCGCGAGCAGGACGGCACGGTGCTGTTCACGAAGGTGCTGCGGCCGGGGCGGGTGGGGCAGTAAGTCCCGTAGCCTGTGGGGTGTACCGCGCACCGGCGTCATCCCCCGGTGCGCGGTCCGGGATCGCGGGTCCGGTATGCCGCCAACTCCCCCCCCAATGCCCCGGAAGCCTTCTTTACCCATCGGTCACAGTGCGTTCGTGATCGGGCAACACCGTTCCTTCACAGTGGGTGCATGAGTCGAGACATGTCTGAAGTGACGGACGCCGTGGCCCTCATGGCCGAGCACGGTCCGGCGGTGCCCCTGATACTGCTGGCGTCGGTGGCGGCCCTGATCGCCACGGCGGGATTCCACACCCGTTGGTCACGCCGCCACGGGCAGGCGCCGCCCGCGGACGATACCGGCGCCCGGCCACCGACCGACGAGCGGCGGGCCGGGCGTGCCGAGGGGGATGGCGGGCCCGGGCGGCCGGCCGGTGCCGAGGAGAGCGCGCTGTGGCGGATGCGGACGACGGTGCGGGACGCGCCGGGTTCGCTGGCGGTGCTGTGCGCGGCCCTGGCCGACCGGCGGATCGACATCCTGAGCCTCCAGACGCACCCGCTGCCCCAGGGCACGGTGGACGAGTTCCTGCTCCGCGCCCCGGCCGCGCTGACCGGGTCCGAACTGGCCGGCGTGGTGACGGCGGCGGGCGGTGACCACACCTGGACGGAGCGGGCGGACGCGCACGACCTGGTCGACGCGCCGACCCGGATCCTGGGCCTGGCCGCCCGTACGGCACTGGACGCCGCGGAACTCCCGCTGGCACTCCGCCAGTTGCTGGGCCGGTGCACCATCCGGTCGCTGCCCGCGGCCGTCGGCGGCGCCGGGGACGACGTACCGCCGGAGGGCGCGCTGGAGGACACCGTGCTGCGGCTGCGCGCCCCGGAGGGCGGGGTGATCAGTGTGGAGCGGCCGTATCTGCCGTTCACCCCGGCGGAGTTCGCCCGCGCGCGGGCGCTGGTCGAGCTGGACGCCCGGCTCGGTCCGCGGGTTCCGCGCGGCCGGGACTCGCTGACGCTGCCCGAAGGGCGCGACATCACCGTCCGCCGCGCCGACACCCGGGACGTTCCGGCGGCGAAGGCGATGCACGACCGGTGCTCGCCGCGCACCCTCGGGATGCGGTACCACGGCCCGGTCGGGGACGCCGACCGGTACATGAACCATCTGCTCAGCCCCCGCTTCGGCCGCACCCTCGCCGTGCAGACCGCCTCGGGGCGGATCGTGGGCCTCGGTCATCTGCTGTGGGACGGGGACGAGACGGAGGTCGCGCTGCTCGTCGAGGACGCGTGGCAGCGCCGGGGCATCGGCGGCGAACTCCTCGGCCGGCTCGTGGCGATGGCGACGGAGACGGGCTGCGAGAGCGTCTACGCCGTCACTCAGGCCTCCAACACCGGCATGGTCGCCGCGATGCGCGGCCTGGGCCTCCCGCTCGACTACCAGATCGAGGAGGGCACCCTGGTCGTCACCGCCCGCCTCGCCCCGGCCTCCCGGACCGCCCCCGCGCCGGTGCCGCACGGGGAGCGGATCGGCGGGGAGTAGGCGGACGAACGGCGCCCTCGGCCCACACCCCGCCGGCCTTTTACTCCGCCCCCGACAACGCCTCCCGCAGGGGGATCGCGCCGGGCGTCCGCTCCCCCAGCGCGCTGTCCAGGTCGGCCCACAGGTCGTCGACGTCCTCCAGGCCCACCGAGAGCCGCAGCAGGCGGTCGCCGACCCCGGCGCCCCGCCGGTCGTCCGCGTCCACGATGCGGTGGCTGATGGACGCCGGGTGCTGGATGAGCGTGTCGACGCTGCCGAGGCTCACCGCCGGGGTGATCAGGCGGACGCGGCCGATGACCTCGTGCGGGTCGCCGTGCACCTCGAAGGAGACCATCGCGCCGCCGATGCGCGGATAGTGGACGCGGGCCACCCGCGGGTCGGCGGCGAGCCGGGCGACCAGCTCGGCGGCGTTCGCGGAGGCGGCCCGCACCCGCACCGGCAGGGTGGACAGGCCGCGCAGCAGCAGATAGCCGGCCAGGGGATGCAGCACACCGCCGGTGGCGAAGCGCACCTGCCGCAGCCGCCCGGCGAACTCCTCGTCGCAGGCGACCACGCCGGCCAGCACGTCCCCGTGCCCGCCGAGGTACTTGGTGGCGCTGTGCAGCACCAGCCGGGCCCCGTGTTCGGCGGGACGCTGGAGCACCGGTGTGGCGAAGGTGTTGTCCACGAGCAGCGGCACCGATCCGCAGGCGTGCGCGACGGCCCGCAGGTCGACCTCGGCGAGCGTGGGGTTGGCCGGTGACTCCACCAGCACCAGGCCGGTGTCCGGGCGCAGCGCGTCCGCGACGCCCGCCGGGTCGGTCCAGGTGACCTCGGACCCCAGCAGCCCGGCGGTCAGCAGGTGGTCGCTGCACCCGTACAGGGGCCGTACGGCGACGACGTGCCGCAGCCCCATCGAGCCGCGGACCAGCAGGACGGCGCTCAGCGCGGCCATGCCGCTGGCGAAGGCGACCGCCGACTCGGTCCCCTCCAGCCTGGCCAGTGCCGTCTCGAAGCGGGCGACGGTGGGGTTGCCGAGCCGGCCGTAGACCGGCGGGCCGTCGGGCTCGGCGCCGGTGGCGGCGAAGGCGTCGATACGGGCGGCCTCGCCGCGGCTGTCGTATGACGGGTAGGTCGTGGACAGGTCGATGGGCGGGGCGTGCAGTCCCCGGCCGGCGAGGTCGTCGCGGCCGGCGTGCACGGCCTCGGTGGCCAGTGCCCTGCTCGTGGCGGCGGTGAGGCGTACGTCGTCGGGTGGTGACGTGGGCGTGCGCGCAGAGTCCATGACCCGAAGAATGAACACCGACCGGGTCTTCACGGTGGCCTGCCGTGTTACGTTCGACCCATGGCCGACTCCGTCGTACTGGATCCGGTGGATCTCCATCTGCTGCGGCTGCTGCAGAACGACGCCCGGACCACCTACCGCGATCTCGCCGCCCAGGTGGGCGTCGCCCCGTCGACCTGCCTGGACCGGGTGACCCGGCTGCGGCGGGCCGGGGTGATCCTCGGCCACCGGCTCGAACTGGACCCGGCCAAGCTGGGCCGGGGTCTCCAGGCGCTGCTCTCGGTGCAGGTGCGCCCGCACCGGCGGGAGCTGGTCGGCCCCTTCGTGGAGCGGATCAGGGCGCTGCCGGAGTCGCGCACGGTCTTCCATCTCACGGGCCCGGACGACTACCTCGTCCATGTCGCGGTGGCGGACATGACCGATCTCCAGCGGCTGGTGCTGGACGGGTTCACGTCCCGGCCGGAGGTGGCCCGGGTCGAGACGCGGCTGATCTTCCAGCAGTGGGAGTGCGGCCCGCTGCTGCCGCCGTCCCCGCCGACGGCCACGCCCTGAGCGAAATCCGGCCGCGCACGCCTTCGGGCCCGGTCCACCGGGCTGACGCGGCACCGGTATCCGTATGAGGATGTCCGCATGTCAGAGACCAAGAGCCCGCTGCCCCGCGAGGTCGCCGACGCCTACGTCGACGACCTCATCGCCCTCGACCCGGTCACCGGTACCTATCTCGGCGTCGCCGAGAGTTCCAGCCTCCTGCCCGACTTCTCGCCCGCCGGGCAGGAGGCCCTCGCGGAGCTGGCCAGGACCACCCTCGCCCGGCTGGACGAGGCGGAGCGGCGGCCCGGCGGGGACAGCGACGTGGAGCGGCGCTGCGCCCGGCTGCTGCGCGAGCGCCTCACGGCGGAACTGGCCGTGCACAAGGCCGAGGAGGGCCTGCGCTCGGTCGGCAACATGGGCACCGCCGCCCACTCGGTGCGCGAGGTCTTCACGATCACGCCGACGGAGACGGACGAGGACTGGGCCCGCGTCGCCGAGCGGCTGCGCGCGGTACCGGCGGCGTTCGCGGGCTACCGCGCGTCCCTGGCCCGGGGTCTGGAGCGGAAGCTGTACGCGGGTCCCCGGCCGACCGCGACCTTCGTCGAGCAGCTCGGCGAGTGGGCCGACACCGGCGAGGGGCGCGGCTGGTTCGAGGACTTCGCCGCCGACGGACCGGAGGCGCTGCGCGCGGAGCTGGACGAGGCCGCGCGGGGTGCGACGGCATCGGTGGTGGAGCTGCGGGACTGGATGCGCGACGTGTACGCCCCGGCGATCGAGGGCGCCCCGAACACGGTGGGCCGGGAGCGCTACGCCCGCTGGTCGCGCTACTACAACGGCACGGATCTGGACCTGGACGAGGCGTACGCGTACGGCTGGGCCGAGTACCACCGGCTGCTCGCCGAGATGAAGGCGGAGGCCGAGAAGATCCTCCCGGGCGCCGGGACGCCGTGGGTGGCGCTGGCGCACCTGGACGAGCACGGCAAGCACATCGAGGGCGTCGACGAGGTCCGCGACTGGCTGCAGGGCCTGATGGACCAGGCGATCGAGCAGCTGGACGGCACGCACTTCGAACTCGCCGAGCGGGTGCGGCGGGTGGAGTCGCGGATCGCCCCGCCGGGCAGCGCGGCGGCCCCCTACTACACCTCGCCGTCGGAGGACTTCTCCCGTCCCGGCCGCACCTGGCTGCCGACGATGGGCCAGACCCGCTTCCCGGTGTACGACCTGGTCTCGACCTGGTACCACGAGGGCGTCCCGGGCCACCACCTCCAGCTGGCCCAGTGGACGCACGTCGCGGAAGACCTCTCCCGCTACCAGGCCTCCGTGGGCATGGTCAGCGCCAACGCCGAGGGCTGGGCGCTGTACGCGGAGCGGCTGATGGACGAGCTGGGCTTCCTCACCGACGCGGAGCAGCGCCTCGGCTATCTGGACGCGCAGATGATGCGGGCCGCCCGGGTCATCGTGGACATCGGCATGCACCTGGAGCTGGAGATCCCGGCGGACTCGCCGTTCCACCCGGGCGAGCGCTGGACGCCGAAGCTGGCGCAGGAGTTCTTCGGCGCGCACAGCAGCCGTCCGGCGGACTTCGTGGAGAGCGAGCTGACCCGCTACCTGACCATCCCGGGCCAGGCGATCGGCTACAAGCTCGGTGAGCGGGCGTGGCTGCTGGGCCGGGAGAAGGCCCGCGCGCGGCACGGCGACGCCTTCGACCCGAAGGCGTGGCACATGGCGGCGCTCTCCCAGGGCTCGCTGGGCCTGGACGACCTGGTGGACGAGCTGTCCCGGCTCTGACCGCCGGTCACCTGCGGAAACCGCCCTCCGAGTCGACGACCTGACCGGTGACCCACGCCGCCTCGTCCGTGGCCAGCCACGCGATGAGGCGGGCCGGGTCGTCGGGCATCCCCCACCGTCCGCCGGGGAAGCACGCGGCGACGGCCTCGTAGGCGTCGCCGGTCAGGTAACCGGTGTCCACGGGACCGGGGTTGACCGCGTTCACGGTGACGGCGTGCTCGGCGAGGGTCGTCGCCAGGGAGCGGGTGACGGACGCGAGCGCGCCCTTCTGGAGCGCGTAGGCGATCTCGCCCGGCATGCCGCCGGCGATATCCTGGCCGGAGGTCATCATCACGACGCGTCCGCCGGGCGTCCGGGGCGGCAGTGCGGCGCGATGCCGGGCGTACGCCTGGATCAGCAGCAGTACCGAGCGGGTGTCGACCTGCCAGTGCGCGTCGAGCATCGCGGCGTCGATCGTGTCGAGGGTGCCGTCGGAGCCGCTGAGGGCGTGGTTGGCGACCAGGATGTCCAGCCGTCCGCCGAGCGCCTCGGCGGCGGTGGCGACGAGTGCGGCGGGCGCGTCCGGGACGGTGAGGTCGCCGGGGCCCGCGTGCACGGCCGCGTCCGGGTCGCCGAGAGCCGCGCGGACGGAGGCGACGACTTCCTCGGGACGGTCGGCGCCCCAGGGCATGGCGGCGTCGTGCGGCACGTGGTGGTGCAGGTAGACGCTCGCTCCGTACGCGGCGAGCCGACGGGCCACGGCGTGGCCGATGCCGCCGCGCCGGCTGGCGCCGGTGACGAGGGCGGTCCGGCCGCGCAGGGGCAGCGGGTCGCGGCGCAGCTCTTCGGGTGCGGGGTGCGGAAGTGTGGGCATGGGCACCCATGATGGGCGGACCGTGTCCGCCCCGCACGTCAATATCGCGACGCCTACCGGTCGGCGAGCCGCCGCACCTGGACAAGGCTCAGCCACGTCTCCGCGCCCGGGCGCGCCTCCGCCGCGCGCACCCCGTACCGGCCGGGGTCCAGCGCCACCCGCACGCGCCCCGCGCGGTCCGATGCGGCGCCGGGCCAGGCGGCGTCGAACAGCAGCACCGGTCCCGGCACGCGCCAGGCCACCTCTGGCTCCCACTCGGCCGCGTCGAGGGCCGCGGGCACGCCGGCCAGTACCTCGTCCTCGGAGTCGGCGGCGCACCAGCGGACGAAGGTCCCGTGCTCGGGCAGATAGGCGGTCGAGGCGGGTTCGTCGCCGAGCACCAGGGCGGTGGAGTCGCCCACCGGGAGGAGTCCGACGTAGCCGTCGACCTCGCAGGCCCGGTCGTAGTCGGAGTCCGCGTCCTCGCCGTCGGCACCGGTCCAGAACGGCAGGACCGTCTCCGGGACCGCTATGAGCGGACCGCCGCCCGACTCGACCCACTCCACCGCGCCCGGCTCCGCGTATCGCACCATGCGGCAGAACCTACACGCCGGTCAGCAGCCGCAGTCGTCCGCGTCCACCGGTACGGTCAGGGGGTCGGCGGCCGGGTGTTCGGTGCCCTGCCGGGTGTCGTAGGCGAACCCCTCGCGCACCCAGTACTCGAAGCCGCCGCGCATCTCCTTGACGGGGTAACCGAGTTCGGCGAGGGCGAGGGCCGCGCGGGTGGCGCCGTCGCAGGCGGGCCCCCAGCAGTACGTCACCACCGGCACGGCGGGGTCGAGGAGGCGCCCGGCCTGTCCGGGGACCTGCGCGGTGGGCAGGTGGACGGCGCCGGGTACGTGGCCCTGGTCCCAGGACTCGGTGGACCGGCAGTCCACGAGCACGAATCCGGGGCCGGCGCCGGCCGCCATCGCGGCGGCGACGTCGGAGACGTCGGTGTGGAAGGCGAGGCTCGCCCGGAAGTACGCGGCGGCCTCGGCGGGCGGCGCGGGGGCGACGCGCAGGACGGGGTTGACGGTGGTGACGCTCATGGTCGGGCATCTCCTCTATGGATCTTCCGGTCAGAAGATGGATCTTCCGGTCAGAAATCTACGGTCGGCCCGCCGCTCCCAGAAGGGGGATTCCCCGGCCCTTCGCTTGTCGCACCGGGGATTCCCTGCTATTCATCCCCCATGACCGCGCATTCCCCTGACGCCACCGACTGGCTCATCCTCGACGCCCTGCAGCGCGACGGGCGGGCCGGCTTCGCCGAGTTGGCCCGTGCCGTGTCGATGTCCGCGAGCGCGGTGGCCGAGCGGGTGCGGCGGCTGGAGGAGGCCGGGATCATCCGGGGGTACGCGGCGGTCGTCGACCCCGAGCGGCTGGGGCTGCCGATCCTGGCCTTCGTGCGGCTGCGCTATCCGGTCGCCAACTACAAGCCGTTCCACGACCTGGTCGCGGTCACCCCCGAGATCCTGGAGGCGCACCACGTCACCGGCGACGACTGCTTCGTCATCAAGGTCGCGGCCCGTTCGATGCGGCACCTGGAGGAGGTGTCCGGCCGGATCAGCGCCCTGGGGTCGGTCACCACGAGCGTCGTGTACTCCTCGCCGCTCCCCCGCCGCCCCCTGGGCCGCTGAGGTCCGCCGGGGCCGGTCAGCCGGCGCCCCGTTGGCGCAGCGCGGACCCCGACCGTCCCTTCACGACCTCCAGTTGGGCGTGGACCCGGCGCCGCAGGTCGGCGACGTGGCTGACGATGCCGACGCTGCGGTCCCGTTCGCGCAGGGAGTCGAGGACGTCGAGGACCTCGTCGAGGGTCTGGTCGTCGAGGCTGCCGAAGCCCTCGTCGATGAAGAGGGTGTCCAGGCGGACGCCGCCGGCCTCGTCCGTGACGACGTCGGCGAGGCCGAGCGCGAGGGCCAGCGAGGCGAAGAACGTCTCGCCGCCGGAGAGCGTGGCCGTGTCGCGCTCGCGGCCGGTCCAGGCGTCGACGACGTGCAGGCCGAGGCCGCTGCGGCCGCGGCCGGTGCGGTCGTCGGAGTGGACGAGGGTGTAGCGGCCGGCGGACATGCGGGTGAGCCGCGCCGTCGCGGCCGCGGCGACCTGTTCGAGGCGGGCGGCAAGGACGTAGGACTCCAGCCGCATCCGGCGGTCGTTGTCCGCCGAGGTGCCCGCGGCGAGTCCGGCCAGGCGGGCGACGCGGGTGTGCTCGTCGCGCAGCGGGGCGAGCCGGTGCACGGAGTCCGTGGACCGCGCGGAGAGCCGGTCCAGCTCGGCGCAGCGCCGGACGGCGGCGTCGTGGGCGGAGGACGCCTCGCGCAGGCGCCGGCCCGCGTCGGCGGCGGCGCGTTCGGCCGCGGCGGGGTCGGCGGGCGGGCGGCGGGCCGCGTCGGCGGTGTCGGCCTCGGCGAGGACCGCGCGGACGGCGGCTTCCTCCGCGTCCCGGGCGTCGAGCCTGCGTTGCAGCTCGCGGTGGGCGTCGTCGTCGAGCAGCGCGGCGGCGGCGTCCGCCGGGGTGTCGAAGCCGGCCCGGAAGGCGGCGTCGGCGAGGCGCGCGTCGGCGTCCTTGAGCCGCTGGGCGGCTTCCTCGGCGACGCGGGCGGTGTCGGCGGCGTCCGTGAGCAGGGCGGCCCGGCGCTCCAACTGCGCGGCCCGTGCCGTCACGCTCCCGGCGGCGCCGCGAGCCCGGGTCAACTCCTCCTCCAGCGTGACCTGTTCGCTCTCCAGCCGCTCCCGGCCCGCTACCCGGGAGGCGGACCGTACGGCGGCCTGCTGCTGGGCGGCGACGCGCTGCTCGCGCTCGTGCCCGGCGCGGCGCAGCTGTTCCCGTGCCGCGTGCAGCCGGGAGCCGACCGCGCGCACATGCTCGTACCCGCGCTCCAGTTCCTCCGCCTCCTCGGCCAGCCGGGCGGTGGGCGCGTCCCCGGCCTCGGCCGTGGCGGCGGCCAGCGCCTCGCGTACGGTGCCCAGGCGCCGTTCGGCGTCCGCGCGGCGCTCGTCGGCGTGCTGGTAGGCGGTGAGGGCCCGCTCCTCGGCCTCGCGGTCGACGTGTCCGTCGATCCGGCGGGCGGGGGCGGGGTGTTCGGTGGCACCGCAGACCGCGCAGGGCGCCCCGTCGGTGAGGCCGGCGGCGAGTTCGGCGGCGATGCCGTTCAGCCGCTGTTCCTTGAGGTCGAGCCAGTGGGCGCGGGCCGCGACGGCCGCTTCGGCCGAGTCGAGTGCCCGGCGCTGGGCCTCGTCGGTGTCGGCGGCGAACCGGTCGCGCTGCCGGGCCGCGTTCAGCCGCCGCCGCGCGGGGTCGCGTTGCACGGCGAGCTGTTCGGCGCGGGTCGCGGCCTCCTGGGCGTCGTCGACGTGTGTCTGGAGTCCGGTGCGGGTGGTCTCCCAGTCGGCGAGCCAGGTCTCCGCCTCGTGCCGGACATCGTCGTCGGCGCGTTCCTGACGGTCCAGGCCGGCCCGCTCCTCGACCAGTTCGGCGAGGCGCCGTTCGGCCCGGCGGGCCGACTCCAGGCCGCCCAGTTCCTCGGCGGCCCGGCGGGCGGCGGCGGCCAGTCCGGCGGGACCGGCGTCGGCGAGGGCGTCCGGCAGCACGGCACGCGCGCGTGCCTCCGCTGCCGCCGCCCGCCGGTGTTCGGCGTCCGCGGCGTCCCGCAACTCCAGTGCGGGTGCGACCGCTTCGGCCTTGCGGGACCGCTCCATGCGCTGCTGCGCGGCGCGGTGGGCCTCGGCCCGCTCCGTCAGCCGCCCGGCCCTCTCCCGTGCCTCGGCGAACCGGCGCTGCAACCGGTCCAGTTCCCGTACGTCGGCGAGGGCGCGGTCGGCGGCGGCGTGGGCGGACTCGGCGGCGATGAGCCCGCAGTCGGCGACGGTCAGCAGCTCGCGGGCCGTGGAGCGGGCGAGGGCGGCGGCGCCGAGGACGGTCTCGGCCAGGCCCGGCTCGCCCGGCGCCAGTTCCGGCAGTTCCATGGCGTCGCCGGCGGCCTGCTGCATCCGGTGGGCGTCGGCCAGGAGAGCGGCGTCGCCGTCCCGCACCCGGGCCTCCGTCGTCCGGCGCCGTTCGGCGAGGCGCTGCTCGACCTCGGCGAACCGCCGGGTGTCGAAGAGGCGGCCGAGCAGCTTGCCGCGGGCCTCCGCGTCGGCGCGCAGGAAGCGCGCGAAGTCGCCCTGGGGAAGCAGTACGACCTGGCAGAACTGCTCGCGGCTCATGCCGAGCAGCTGCGTGATCTCCTCGCCGATCTCCTGGTGGGAGCGGCTCAGGGCCTTCCAGGCCCCGGCTGTCGCGTCGTACTCGCGCAGCCAGGTCTGGGCCTTGTCGACGGTGGTGCCCTTGCCGCGCAGCTTCGGCCGCTGCCAGGGCGGCTGCCGGGTGATCTCAAGGCGCCGTCCGGCGACGGTGAGTTCGAGCCGGACCTCGGTGCGGGTGCCGGTCGCCGCGTGGTCGCTGCGCAGGGTCATGCCCTGGCCGCTCTGCCGGGCTCCGGGCACAGAGCCGTACAGCGCGTAGCAGACGGCGTCGAGGACGGACGTCTTGCCGGCGCCGGTGGGACCGTGCAGCAGGAAGATGCCGGCCGCGGACAGGTCGTCGAAGTCGACGCTCTGCGCGCCGCCGAAGGGGCCGAAGGCGGTGAGGTCCAGCCGGTGCAGCCTCACCGGGCCACCTCCTGCACGGTCTCGTCGGCGCGCACCGCGTCGAAGGCGTCCCGCAGCACGCCCTGTTCGTGGCCGTCGGGTCCGGCGCCGCGCACGTGTGCCACGAAGTCCTCGGCGATCTGCTGGTCGCTGCGGTCGGCGAGGCGCCGGGCGTAGGACACGCCGGGTTCGTCGGGGGCGCGCTCGGGGTCGAAGACGAGGCTGAGGGTGTGCGGGAAACGCTCCGTGAGCCGGGCCATGGGATCGTCCGGGCGGACCGGGTCGGTGAGGGTCGCCTCCACCCACGCCTCTTCGTGCGGGGCCAGCCCGGGGTCGGCGAGCAGGTCGTCCAGGGTGCCGCGCAGCCGGGCCAGCGCGCGCGGCACCGGGCAGTCGACGCGCTCGGCGGTGACCGTCCCGGCCGCGTCCAGGTCGACGAGCCACACGCTCTTGCGGTGCCGGTGCTCGGAGAAGGAGTACGGCAGCGGGGAGCCGGAGTAGCGGACGCGCCCGGTGAGGGTCTGGCAGCCGTGCAGGTGCCCGAGCGCCACGTAGTCGACGCCGTCGAAGACACCGGAGGGCACGGCGGCGACCCCGCCGACGGTGATGTCCCGCTCGCTGTCGCTCTGCTCGCCGCCGGTGACGAAGGCGTGCGCGAGGACGACGGAGCGGGTGCCGGTCGCGCGTGTGGCGAGGTCGGCCCGCACCCGGTCCATGGCGGCGGCGAGCACGGCCTCGTGGCCCGCCTTCTCCACTGCGAACTCCGCCTTCACCAGGGCCGGTTCGAGGTACGGCAGGCCGTAGAAGGCGACGTCCCCGTGGGCGTCCGGCAGCACCACCGGGGTGCCGCAGCCGGCCGGGTCGGTGCGCAGGTGGATGCCCGCGCGGTCGATGAGTCCGGCGCCGACGCCGAGGCGACGGGCCGAGTCGTGGTTTCCGGAGATCATCACGGTGGGCACGCCGAGGCCGGCGAGGCGGTGCAGAGCGTCGTCGAACAGCTCGACGGCGGCGAGCGGCGGCACCGCGCGGTCGTACACGTCACCCGACACGACCACGACGTCGACGGCGTGCTCGCGCACGGTCGCGACGAGGTGGCCGATGAACGCGGCCTGGGCGTCGAGCATGTTCACCCGGTGGAACGCACGGCCGAGATGCCAGTCGGAAGTGTGCAGAATTCTCACAGAATCGCCCCGACCCGCATATTTCCCCTCACTCCGCCCCGGAACCCGGCACGACTCCCGCCACCGGCACCGACCACGCTAACGCCCGCCGGCCCCTGATCCACCACGAACCTCAGTCTGTCACCCGCGCCCGGGCCGGGTGGGCTCGCCTACCAGGTCACTTTCTCCCCGTGGCGGTCCAGGAACCGCAGGCCGGGCGTGCCGGCGTGGGATTCGAGGACGTCGACCACGGCGGGGATGCTCTCCTCGGGCGCGAGCGGCGCCCCGGGGCCGCCGAGCCGGGTGCGGTTGTGGCCGGGGTCGAGGAGCGCGCCTTCGTCAATCAGCGGACGCCGCCGTGGTCATGCGTCCCCGTACGCCTCGCCGCCCAGTTCGAACCCGGCCGACCCGGCGGTGGCGTTCGCGAGCCAGGAGCGGAAGGTCTCCACGTCGGTCTCGGGCAGGCCGACCTCGATGGTGACCGCCTCGGCGTAGCGCACGTCGCGCACCGCGTGGCCCGCCGCGCGCAGGTCGTTCTGGAGCCGCCCGGCCCGCTGGTGGTCGACGGTCACCGTGGCCAGCCGGAACCGGCGCCGGGTGAGGGTGCCGAGTCCGTCCAGCGCCTCGCCGACCGCGCCCCCGTAGGCGCGGATGAGTCCGCCCGCGCCGAGTTTGACGCCGCCGTAGTAGCGCGTGACGACGGCGACGACGTACCGCATGTCACGGCGCAGCAGCATCTGGAGCATCGGGACGCCGGCCGTGCCGCCGGGCTCGCCGTCGTCGCTCGCCTTCTGGACGGCGGCGTCGGCCCCGATGACGTACGCCCAGCAGTTGTGGCTGGCGTCGGCGTGCTCCTTGCGTACGCCCGCGACGAACGCCTGGGCCTCCTCCTCGGTGGCGGCGGGGGCGAGGGCGCACAGGAAGCGGGAGCGGTTGATCTCGGTCTCGTGCACACCCGCGCGGGCGACCGTGCGGTACTCGTCCTGCATGCGGCCAGCCTATGCGTTCACTTCCGCCCGCCCCTCGGCACCGTCATCGCCGTCAGCAGGGCCGCGCCGGGGGCCAGCGCCCGCCAGGTGGTGCCGTGCCAGTCCAGTACGGCCACCGCCGACGTGGGGTACTTGGTCCGGACCCGGTCCAGCGCGTCGTCGAGGGCGTCGCCGGCCAGGGTGCCGATGAGGTCCTCCAGGCCGGGGTTGTGGCCGACCAGGAGCAGCGTCCCGACGTCGGCGGGCACCTCGCGCACGACGTCCAGCAGGTCCGGTACGCCGGCGGCGTACAGGCGCGGGTCGTGGTGCACCGGCGGTGGTGTGCCCCACTGGGCGGAGGCCAGTTCCCAGGTCTGCCGGGCGCGTACGGCGGTGGAGCACAGGGCGAGGTCGGGCAGCCAGTCGTGCTCCGCGAGGGCGCGTCCGGCGGCGGGGGCGTCGCGCAGTCCGCGCCGGGCGAGCGGGCGGTCGTGGTCGGCGACGCCCTCGGGGCGGGCCGACTTGGCGTGCCGCAGGACCACCAGGCGGCGCAGCGGGCCGGAGCCGGGGCGCGCGATCACGCGGGGGCTCCGAGGTCGCGGGTGAGGTGGAGGCCGAGGAACCGGTCGGCGTAGGCGCAGATCTCGAAGCGGGCTCCGTCCGGGAGGTCCGGATCGGCCTCCACGCGGTGCAGGACCCGCAGCACCCCGGGCGCGTCCAGGTCGTCCTCCCAGGCGGCCCGCAACCGGTCCCGCACCTCGCCCGGGACGGGGCGCGATGGCTGCCGCGCCCAGGCGGCGACCGCGCTCCGCCAGCGCGCGAGGGTGTCGCGGGCCTCGTCCAACGCGGTCGCGTCCAGCTCCACGCGCGCGTGGTGGTGCCGTTCCAGCAGGGCGAGACGCAGGGCGTCCGGGTCGGCCAGGTCGAGTTCGGCCGGGTGCACGGGAGCGACGGCGATCGTCGCTCCGTCCGGGACGGCCCCGCCTGCTCGCTGCACGTGCACGGTCTGGCCGGTGTCCGGTCCGGCGCCGCCGTCCTCGAAAGGCCGGATGCCCAGGGCCGCCGCGTGCTCCCGCAGCCCGCCGGGCTCCCGCGCGGCGGTCAGCAGTCCCCACGCGGGCGTGCCCGCGAGTTCCAGGGCGCGGATCAGGAGGTCGGCGACGAGCAGCACGCGCAGTGTGGTCGTGTCGCCCTCCGGCGCGTGCGCCACGACCCTCGTCGGGGCCCGTCGGGCGGGGGCGGCGGGGGTGGGCTCTCCGGTCCGGGCGTCGATGATGCGCAGCACGGGGTGAGCGTAGGCGGGGTGACGCGGTGACGCACAGGGGGCGCGCTCGCCGCTCCCGCGCCGCGCGGGGAATCTCGGCTCCCCGCACTCCGTTGACCCGACCGGGAGGCGCGACACGCGGGTCGCCCAGGAGCCGAAGGAGGCCGCCGGTGTACGGCGACGAGGCAGCAGTCCGCAAGATCCTCACCGAGCTGGGAGACACCTGGGCCGTGGTGGGCCTCTCGTCCAACCGGCAGCGCGCGGCGTACGGCGTCGCCGAGGTGCTTCAGCGCTTCGGCAAGCGTGTCGTGCCCGTGCATCCCAAGGCGGAGACGGTGCACGGCGAGCAGGGGTACGCCTCCCTCGCCGACATCCCCTTCGACGTGGACGTCGTCGACGTCTTCGTCAACAGCGACCTGGCCGGCCAGGTCGCCGACGAGGCGGTCGCGAAGGGCGCCGGGGCGGTGTGGTTCCAGCTCGGCGTGATCGACGAGGCGGCGTACGAACGGACCCGGGCCGCGGGCCTGGACATGGTCATGGACCGCTGCCCGGCCATCGAGATCCCACGACTGGGCCGACGCCGTTCGGCGGAACACCGGCCGGCGCCCGCGATCGCTCTCGGGCCGGCGGGGCCACCTGCGGTGCGCGGATCCACCGGCCCGGGCCAGGGTTGCCCTCCCGTGCCCGGGATCACCCGCAGGTGTCCGGGACGGCCCTGCGGTGTCCGGGACCAACGGGCCCTCGCCGGATCCACCGACTCGCGCCCGAGATCACCCTCCCGTACGCAGAGCACCCTCCCTCCCGCGCCCGGGACCACCGGCCCGCGCCCGGGACCACCGGCCCGCGCCCGGATCCACCGGCCCGCGACCATAATCCCCCTCCGTCGCTCGGGATCACCGACCTCCGCCCGGACCCGACTCGATGACCACCACGCGTGCCCAGTCGGGCGGTGCGTCCGGGACGTACTCGGGATCGTCCTCGTCGCTCGGCGCATGTTCCCTGGGGAACAGGCCCACCACGGTCCGGCACGGCGGCCGGGTGTCCGGCCAGGGTGTCTGTCCGTCGGTCAGGACGACGACCGCGTCCGGCGCCGGACGCG
This sequence comes from Streptomyces sp. NPDC058534, assembly GCF_042717365.1. NCBI lineage: Bacteria > Bacillati > Actinomycetota > Actinomycetes > Kitasatosporales > Streptomycetaceae > Streptomyces > Streptomyces sp. NPDC058534. Next base: position 8,616 of record NZ_JBHXNW010000065.1, on the reverse strand, counting down.
CCCGCAGCGCCTTGGCGAAGCCCGTGCGCAGGTCCGTACCGCCGCCGCCGACCAGCGGGATCCCCTCGGCCCGGCACAGGGTGTGCGCGACCCGGGCCACCGCGTCGCAGGGCACCACGCTGACCAGGTCGCGACGGCCTCCGACGGCGCGGGCGATCGCGGCGGCCTCCAGGAGCGCGCTGCCGAGTTCGGCGTCGCTGACCGACCCGGAGGTGTCGATGACCACGGCGACCCGGGGCGGTCTGCGCCGCAGGCTCGGCAGCACGACGCCGGGCGTGCCGGCCGAGCGCCGCGACGGCCTGCCGTACGTGTAGTCCTCGCCCGCGCCGCCAGAAGAGGTCGCCGAGCGGACCGCCGCCCCCAGCAACTCCCGCCAGGGCTGCGGCGGATGGAAGACCTCCTCCGCCCACCGCTGCCACCCCTTCGGCGCGCGGCCCGGCCGGGCGTTGATGCCGCGGGCCACCCGGAAGCGCACCGCGTCCCGTTCCTGTTCGCTGAGTCCGTCCGCGCCGTCCGGCCCGAGGTCCCACTCCCGTTCGAGGCCGTCGGCGCCGCTGCCACAGTCCAGCCAGGCCAGGCTCTCGGTGAGCCGCCCGAGCCGGAACTGGCGCAGGTAGTCCTCCATGAGCTGCCCGGCGGGCAGCCTCAGCAGCCACGGTTCGACCGCGCCCTCGGGGCGGACCAGGCCGTCGCCGAACACGTCGTCGTTGATCTCGCAGTCGGCGGCGATGTTCATCCGCAGCCGTTCCGCCGGGCCGTTCAGCCCGCGCTCGCGCGCGACCCGGTCACCGCGCCCGTGGTGGTCGCGCAGCAGGTGCGACACCTCGTGCACCCACACGCCGGCCAGTTCCTCCACGGGCGTCCGGTCCACGAAGACCGGCGAGACGTAGCACCGCCAGTACCGGTCGACGGCCATCGTCGGCACCCGTCGCGAGGGGACGACGTGCAGCGCGAACAAGGCGGTCGCCAGGTAGGGCCGCGCCCGTGCCGCTTGCAGCCGGGCGGCGAAGAGCTTGTCGAGGTCGAGCTCCACCGGAGGGTGCCCGGCCGGGGCGCCGTCGGGGGCGGAAGCGGAAGTCGTCGGGACGGCCGGAGCCGTGGCCGCGGTGGTCCCGTCGACGGTCGCCATGGCGCCCGGGGTCGAGACGGCGGGAGCCACACCGGCATCGGACGAAGTCGCGGTCGCCACACCGGCCGCGGACGAGGCGGCGGTCACCACACCCGCCGCCGACAACACCGCGTGATCCCCGGTGTCCCTGCTCATCGGCCCGCCTTCGTGCCGCCCGCGATCCGGCCCGCCGCGCGGTCCGCCGCGCGGTCGGCGCGGCGGGACAGGGACATGGCTCCGGCGAGCCGGTCGATGGACGCCGGCACATCCCAGTCCTGCCGGCGCAGCGCGGCGAGTGTGGTCGCCGGGACGACCACGACGTCCGGGGCGCCGGTCTCCATCGCCCGCGCCAGCAGCGCCCACGCCGCGTCCCAGCGGGACTTGGACGGCCGCTTGCGTACGGCGGCCACCACGCCGTCGAGCACGGCCTGCCGCAGATCACCCCGTTCGGGCAGCTCCGCCCCGGCGGGGTCGGCGAGCAGCGTCTCCGGGTCCGGGAGGTCCATGCGGTCCACGAACGCCATCAGCTCCAGCCCGGGGCCGTCTCCCACGGTGCCCCGCACGAGCAGCGAGAGCACCTCCTTGGAGGACCCCGCGGCGGTCGCGAAGGCGATCAGGCACAGGGTCATCTCCCAGCTCCGCGGCGACGGCCAGGCCCCGCCCCGGCGGGTCTCGCCGCTGGGCAGCCGGTGTACGAGGCCGGGGCGGGCGGTGAGGAACTCGCACACCGCGCGGCGGGCGTGACGCACGGCCTCGGCCAGCTTGTCCGGCGCCAGGCTCGGCAGCGTCGCCCGGGGCCAGGTCCCGCCGAGTCCGCGTACGACGACGTCGTGGTCGTGGGTCCACTGGAGGTGGACGAACCGGTTGGCCAGCGGCGGGCTCAGCTCCCAGCCGTCGGCCGCCGAGGACCGCGGGTTGGCGGCGGCCACGATGCGTACCCCGGGCGGCAGCCGCAGGGCGCCGATCCGCCGTTCGAGGACCAGGCGGAGCAGCGCGGCCTGGACGGCCGGCGGCGCGGTGGACAGCTCATCGAGGAACAGCAGTCCCCGGCCGGCCCGTACCAGCCGCACCGCCCAGTCCGGCGGGGCCATGGGAACGCCCTGTTCCGCGGGGTCGTCGCCGACGACGGGCAGCCCGGAGAAGTCGGACGGCTCGTGCACGCTGGCGATCACGGTGGTCAGCGGGAGGTCCAGGGCGGCGGCGAGCTGGGTGAGAGCGGCGGTCTTGCCTATCCCAGGCTCTCCCCAGAGCAGCACGGGCAGGTCGGCGGCCACGGCCAGGGTGAGGGACTCCAGTTGGGTGTCGGGCCTCGGCTCGGTGGTCGCGTCACGCAGGAGCGTCAGCAGTTCCCCGGCGACGTCGAGCTGCGAGGGCGCGGCGGCGAGGGGAGGGACGGAGGAAAGGGGGGCGTACGTCGTCATGTGTCATCACCTGAGGGTTGAGGGTCGGCGGTGGAGAGCGGGAGGGCGCCTTGCCGCCCGCAGGAACGGGCGACCCGGCGTGGTCAGCCGAAGGTGGCCTGGCGCGGGCGGAAGCGGCCCTCGCGGGGACGGTCGCGGTTCGGGCCGAAGCGTCCGACGGCGGGTTCGTCGAGGCCGGCGCGGAACATCCCGTGGGCGATCCGCCGTTCGGCGGCGGCCTCCAGTTCGTCCCGCAGGGCGCCCTCGCGCAGGCGTGCGCCGGGGCCGAGGAGGCTCTCGACGACGGCGAGGGCGCCGGCGGTGTCGCCGTGGTCCAGGCGTCCGCGGATGTCGGGGAGGCACTCCGGGCGGCGGTGCGCCTCGTCGATGACCTGGAGGCAGGGCAGCGGGGTTCCCGTCAGCGCGGCCAGCAGTTCTTCCCGGCGGATCTCGGCCGGATCGTGGTCCATCGCCGCGAGCACCCCGTCGACCAGGCCGATCCGGTGCCGGGCGCCCCGGCAGTCCACGACGCGTGGTCCCGCCGCAAGCGCCGGGCCCGGGGACGGGGGCGGGGGCGGGAAGGCCGGCCCGTGGTCCTCCGGGAGCAGCGCGGGGGCGACCAGGGGATGCAGCCGGCCCGCCCCGATCGCACCGGCGCGGACCAGTTCCAGGTCGGGTGGCACCCAGGTCGCCGCGTCGGGCAGTACCGGCAGCGCGGACAGGGCGCCGCCACGTGTGGGCGCCGTGCCGATCCGCAGGGCGGGAGCACCGGCGCCGTCGGCCACCGCGTCCGGGTCCGGGTCCAGGACGAGCCACCGCCCGGCAGCAATACGCACGACGACGCCGAGGGCACCAGTGCCCGTGCCGACCGGTGTCCGGCCCTCGGCGCGCAGCAGGAGGGCCGCCTCGGCCGCCCACCGGCCGACGGCGCAGGGTCGCATCGGCGGCTCCGTCGCGCCCGGCGGGCCCTGTCGAGAGGGCGGGTCGTCACCGGACGGCAGGTCGGCACCCGACCGGACCCGCAGTTCACCGGCCCGGCGCGCGTCCCACAGATGGCGGTGCAGGTCGAGCCGGAACCGGCGGCGGGGCCGGGAGTGCGGGTGCCGTGCGGCGCCGGCACCCGGGCCGTGGCCGTCCCACAGGGCCAGGCTGATCCGCTGGCCGCCCGCCGCCCAGGCGGGCGGGGTCCGCACCACGAGGTGCACCGCACCGGCGCCGTCGCGGCCCGCCCCGTCGTACCGGGCCAGGGTGCACGTGAGGCCCGGGCGCAGCAGCCCGTCCGGAGCGATTCTCGGCATGTGCCAGCGCAGCAGGTCGGGTGCGAGATGACGCAGGTCGGCCCGGACGCGGGCCGCGAGGTCGTGGCCGTGAACGCGGGCCACGGACCGCAGATCGAGGTCGACGTCGAAGGCCGCGGCAGCACACGCGCCCGCCCAGTCCCCGGCGCGGCGGCGGACGGTCGCGGTCTCGATCATGGCGGGCGGCACGGCGAACTCGCGCACGCGCCGCCAGAAGGAAAGGCGGGAGTCGGAGGCTCCGTTCGCGAAGTGAGTGAGCATCAGCACTCACCTTGCGCGGACGGGTCCCCCAATCTGCCTGGAGGAGGAGTAGTCATCGCGGGGAGCATAGCCACCGCAGGACCCGACCGGCCAGGGATTTTCCGGTACCCCGGGACGAAGGCCCCGCAGCCGTTCCCGAGGACGTCCGGGCACCCACATAATGTCCGCGTGACCGCACCTTCCCCCCACTCCAACTCATCCTCCGCGCAGCGCTTTTCGGTCGTCGTCGTGGGCGCCGGACCGGCCGGGCTCACCATCGGCAGCATCCTGCGCGCCGCGGGCGTCGACTGTCTGGTCCTGGAGACCGAGACCCGTGAGTTCATCGAACGGCGGCCCCGCGCGGGGGTCATCGAGGAATGGGCCGTACGCGGGCTGGAACGGCGGGGGCTGGCGCGGTCCCTGCTGGAGCGGGCGCAGACGCACACCGAGTGCGAGTTCCGGTTCGCCGGGGAGCGGTACCGGTTCGAGTACACCGGACTGACGGGGCAGCACCACTTCGTCTATCCGCAGCAGTTCCTGGTGACGGACCTGGTGCGCGAGTACGCGGACGTGCGCGGCGGGGAGATCCGGTTCGGCGTCCGGGACGTACGCCTGCACGAGCCGGAGTCCGACCGACCGTCGGTGTCGTACGTGTGCCGCGACTCCGGTGAACGCCGCTACGTTCAGGCGGACTTCGTGGCGGGCTGCGACGGGGCACGCGGAGTGACGCGGGCGTCGCTGCCCCCGGAGCGGGCCCGTCTCGCCCGGTACGACTACGGCGTCGGCTGGCTGGCGCTGCTCGCCGAGGCACCGCCGTCCTCGGACTGCGTCGTGTTCGGCATGCACCCGCGCGGCTTCGCCGGCCACATGCCCCGCAGCGCCGAGGTGACCCGCTACTACCTACAGTGCCCGCCGGGCGACAACCCGGAGAACTGGTCGCACGACCGGGTCTGGACCGAGCTGCGGGAGCGCCTGGGCGCGGCCGGCGCACCGCCGCTCCGGGAGGGGCGGCTGATCGAACGGCGCGTGCTGGACATGCACAGTTACGTCGTCGAACCCGTGGTCTTCGGGCGGCTCTTCCTGGCCGGGGACGCGGCGCACCTGACGGCGCCCATCGCCGCGAAGGGACTGAACCTCGCCCTGCACGACGCCTTCCTGCTCGGCGACGGGCTGGCTGCGCACTTGACGAAAGGCGACGACACCGGGCTGTCCGGGTACGCGCGGGCGTGCCTCGCCCGGGCCTGGGACTACCAGGAGTTCTCCCAGTGGCTGTCGGAGGTGTACCACGGCACGGCCTCGGGCGACCCCTACCGCGCGGGTGCCGCACTGGCCAGGCTGCGCCGCCTGTTCGACTCGCCGGTCGCGGCAGCGGAGTTCGCCGAGCGTTACCTGGGCGTCCGGACCGGCGGCTGAGGCTGCCGCTCAGTCGTGCAGCGGCCGGTCGCCGAGGCGGTGGTCGGCGACGTTCAGCGCCTCGTCCACCAGGCGGCGCAGATGCCCGTCCCGCAGCGCGTACACGACCCGGCGCCCCTCCTTGCGGGTGCTCACCAGCCCCGCGAGCCGCAGCCGGGCCAGATGCTGACTGACCGCGGGGCGGGCCGCGTCGCACACCTCGGTGAGGGTGGTGACGTCGGCCTCGCCGTCGGTCAGGGCGTGCAGCAGGGCCAGGCGGGTGCGGTCACCGAGCAGGGCGAGGAGTTCGGCGGCGAGCGCGAACTGCTCCTCGCCCGGTGTGCGCGGGTGCGCATCGTCCGCAGATGAAAGGTGCATGCGTGCGCTCATACGCACATAATGGCGCTGTGGGCGTCACACGTCCACCCACCGCACCGGACCACCGGACACCGGACCACCGGAAGGGGCACCCCGTGAGCGACCCGCACCGGCATCACCCCCACGACGCGCACGCGCACGACGGCCACCATCCCCCCGCAGGCAGATGGCACCGTCTCGCGCACCGGCTCACCCCGCACTCCCACGAGAGCGCCGACAAGGTGGACCCGGCCCTGGAGTCCTCGGCCCGCGGGCTGCGCGCCCTGTGGGTGTCGCTGGCGGTGCTGGGCACCACGGCGCTCGTCCAGGCGGCCGTGGTGGCCGTCTCCGGGTCGGTGGCGCTGCTCGGCGACACGGTGCACAACACCGCCGACGCGCTGACCGCCGTACCGCTCGGCATCGCCTTCGTCCTGGGCCGCCGCGCGGCGACCCGGCGCTTCACCTACGGCTACGGGCGGGCGGAGGACCTGGCCGGCATCGTGATCGTCCTGACGATCGCCGCGTCCGCGGTCCTCGCGGCCTGGACGGCGGTGGACCGGCTGCTCGACCCGCGTCCGATCACGCACGTCCCGGCGGTCGCCGTGGCCGCGCTGGTCGGCTTCGCGGGCAACGAGTGGGTGGCTCGCCACCGGATCCGGGTGGGCCGGGAGATCGGCTCGGCGGCGCTGGTCGCCGACGGGCTGCACGCGCGGACGGACGGCTACACGTCACTGGCCGTGCTGCTGGGCGCCGGCGGCGCGGCCCTGGGGTGGCAACTCGCCGACCCACTGGTGGGGCTGGCGATCACGGCCGCGATCACGCTGGTCCTGCGGGACGCGGCGCGCGAGGTGTTCCGGCGGCTGATGGACGCCGTCGATCCGGCGCTGGTGGACCGGGCCGAGCAGGTGCTGCGCGAGGTGCCCGGCGTGCGCGGGGTGGGTGAGCTGCGGCTGCGCTGGGTCGGGCACCGGCTGCGCGCCGAGGTCGCCCTGGTCGTGGACGGCGAGGCGACCGTCCGCCGGGCCCACGGCATCGCCGTCGAGGCCGAGCACGCCCTGTTGCACGCCGTGCCGCGGCTCACCGCCGCGCTGGTCCACGCCGACCCGGCACCGGTGCCGGGCGAGGCGGACCCGCATCTGGCGCTGGCCCACCACGCCCCGGGGTGAACGGTCAGGCGACGCCCAGCCCCTCCAGGACAACGGCGCCCGGCAGTTCGGCGAAGGCCTTGCCGGGCACCAGCAGCTTGCCGCGCCGGCGTCCGCTGCCGACGAGGACGTAGGGCAGGTCGACGACGGCCGAGTCCACCAGCACGGGCCAGTCGCCGGGCAAACCGACCGGAGTGATGCCGCCGTACTCCATGCCGGTCTCGCCGGTCGCGGTGTCCATCGGGGCGAAGGACGCCTTGCGGGCGCCGAGGTGACGGCGGACGACGCCGTTGACGTCGACGCGGGTGGTGGACAGGACCAGGCAGGCGGCGAGCGTCGCGCCACCCGAGCGCTTACCGGTGACCACCACGCAGTTCGCGGAGCGTTCGAGCAGGTCACGGCCGTAGTGCTCGACGAAGGTGGCGGTGTCGGCCCATTCCGGGTCGGTTTCGACGTAGACGATCTGCTCGGCGGGGACGCTGCCGCTCCAGTGGCGTACGGCGTCGGCGACCGGGCGGGTCAGTACGTCGAGGCAGTCCGGTGCGGGCGTGCCGCTGTCGAAGTTCCCGATGGGTGCGTGCATGGCCGCACGCTAACAACAGCGACCGGCGTCTGGGACGGCCGTCTCAGCGGACGGGCGGCACCGACACCGCCATGATCATCTCCATCGGCTCCGCACCTTCGTTGGCGTAGGTGTGCGGGGTGTCGGACTCGAAGGAGGCGCTGGCGCCGGCCGGGACACGGTGTGCCGCGCCGTCGACGGTGAGCGTCAGCTCCCCGGTCGTGACGTGCACCATCTCGACCGTGCCGGTGGGGTGCGGGTCGGAGGGGCTGCTCTCCCCCGGCATCAGCCGCCACTCCCACATCTCCAGCGGCCCGGGCGCCTCCACCCCGGCGAGCAGTCTGCTGAAGCTGCCGGCGTCGGTGTGCCAGAGGCGTACCGCCTGTTCGGCGGGGACGACGCGGACCTTGGGGCCCTGCTCCCAGTCCAGCAGGGTGGTGATGCTGATGCCGAGCGCGTCGCCGATCTTGACGACGGTGCCCAGGCTGGGGTTGGTGCGGGCCTGCTCGATCTGGATGAGCATGCCGCGGCTGACGCCCGCACGGGCGGCCAGTGCCTCCAGGGTGAAGCCTCGCTCGGTGCGCCAGCGCTTGACGTTGCGCGCGAGGGACTGGGTCAGCAGGTCGAGGTCCGCCACGTTCCGTCCATTGCCTTCATGAGTTCGTGCACCGTTTCGCACACCGCTTCGTGCATTATTTTGGATGACGCAGTGCAGTCCAGTGAACTATGGTCTGCTGCACCCGAAGGTTCACCGAACTGTACTGCGAGGCGACCGGATCATGACAGCGCTGTTCGCCCTGGCCACCAGCCTCCTGTGGGGCATGGCCGACTTCGGCGGCGGGGTGCTGACCCGGCGCACGCCCGCGCTCACGGTGGTCGTCGTCTCCCAGTCGGTCGCGGTCGCCGTCCTCGGCACCGTCGTGGCGGCGCCCGGCGCCCGGGGCGAGGCGGGCCCCCCCCCCAGGGTAGCGGTCGCCGCGGGGGGGGGGCGGGCCGGGGGGGTGCGCGGCAGCGGTTGGTGGGGGACCGACGGTTTGGGGTCGCGTTCGGCCAGCACCTCCCAGTTCGGCCACAGCGGCTCCTCCAGGAGCGGGCGGCGCGTCCGGTCCCAGGC